>NZ_ALOW01000027.1:0-122260 GCF_000292385.1 Acinetobacter sp. GG2 | reverse complement strand
AAGTGCAGCGGTAGTTCAGTTGGTTAGAATACCGGCCTGTCACGCCGGGGGTCGCGGGTTCGAGCCCCGTCCGCTGCGCCATTCTCTTGATTCCCTGATCTAGAGGATGTAATCTAAAAAGGCTACATTGGTTGTCTTTTTAATCAGGGCGCTTAGCTCAGTTGGTAGAGCGTCTGCCTTACAAGCAGAATGTCGGCGGTTCGATCCCGTCAGCGCCCACCATATTTTTTAAAGTTAAAAAATATATACACTAATTTGTTTAGTGTTTTTTTGTTTTTATTATTCTAGTTTTTATTTCCCTACTTTATTTTTAGTCAAATTTCTCCTTTCTAAGCTCTGAATTTAACCATTAAATCAAAATAGTATCTTTAATTTGTTTAAAGCTGCTAGATCTTAAAGAACTAGCAGCTTTTTTTTCAATATTAATACTCGTTTAGAATCCAACCACTTGCATACGCAAAGTATTCACGTAGCCAAGCATTATAGCGAGTGACCAACGGAGTTTCGGCAGCAACTGTATAAACATGGGTGTAGCCTTGTTTCTTTGCAATAGCTGCAGCTCGTGGTGTATGGAAGTCACTTGTAACAATCGCAATTGGTTGATCAATACTAATATAAGCTTGCTCAAGTAGTGGTTTACTGTTTCTAAGGTTAAGCTCAGTACTTGTACTTTTGTCTTCAAGAATCATTCGTTCTTTTGCTATATGAAAACGTTGTTCCAAGTAGCGAGACATGACTAATGCTTCGGTTTCTTTTTCTGAAAAATCTAAACCACCTGTTAAAACAACTTTTGCTTGAGGTTGTGAAAGGGCGACAGGGGCTGCTGTATCGAGGCGTTTTGCAAGTATGGCAGAAGGCTGTCCATTTTCGACACCACTTCCTAAAACAATAATTGCTTTCACCGCTGGAATGTTTTGGCCTGTATCTTTATTGTTTTTAATAAAATTAAAGAAATAGCCTAAGCCAATGAGCCAGATCCAGAAGCATAACCACCCAAAACGCCAAACTGAATGCAGGCGATAGTGGTAAAAGAAAAAACGTTCCAGATGATAATAAAATAATGCATAGAGGCAAAAAAATGCCCCCAAGACTAAAGGAACAATTGTGCCTACATGAATTTTATTTAGAAAAGCTAGAAATAAGCCGTCTAAAAATAAAATCGAACCAATGATGGCTAAGAAAATTCGAATCCACTTACTGACTTGCATTGTGTTTAAAGCTGCAATTTAAATTGCAGACAGTGTATGCAAAATCATTCTGAATTCAATGATGATTGCAATAAAAAGCCGAGTAAAGCATTTTTGCTATTACTCGGCTTTATTATTTATCAATATTTAATAAACATCGCGGCGATAACGACCTTGTTGTCTTAGCTCATCGAGTTGTTCTTCACCCAAAATATCAATAAGTGCTTGATCGACTCCGCTAGCCATTCCTTCAATACTTCCGCATACATAAAGAACTGCGCCGCGTTCAATCCAGTTGGCCAATTCAACTGCATTTTGTCGAATGATATGTTGAACATAAACACGTTGTTCTTGATCACGTGAAAAGGCTAAATCAAGTCGTTTTAACATTCCCATTGTTTGCCAAGCTTCAATGGTTGATGCATAGAAGAAATCATGAGCACGTTGGCGTTCACCGAAAATTAGCCAGTTTTCAGTATAGTTATGACGAGTTCGCGTATGAAGTAAACTCATTAAACCTGCGATTCCTGTTCCATTACCCATACAAATAATTGGACGATTATCATCAATTAAATGGAAAGATTCATTGGTACGAATACGCAATGCAATACTCTGATTAATTTCTGTGTGTCGAGTTAGCCAGCCAGATCCTAAGCCTAAATCGCCAGATTCATCGGACTGCTGGCGAACAACTAAACGAAGGACTTGTTGAGAAGGAATGCTCGCAATTGAGTACTCTCGCGTTGGTAGGGTAGGGAGCTGTTCTAATAAATGCTCCAGATTAGCAAATGGTTCAATTTCACCGGTTAAGTCTTTATTCCAAAGTGCTTTCTCAATAGAGATTTGTAGTGAGTCTACAAGTGCATTTTTAAGTATATGATGCTCCTGTAAGAATGTATTAATACGTTCAGGACTATTTCCCGGTTGTATCTCAGCAATATCTCCTGCTTGCCATACAGCTTCATGTTTGGCAGTCAGCTCAATATTATAAGCAGGTTGACCTAGACTATTAGGGTTGAGCAAGTCACGGTGTTGTAATGTCCAACTATCAAATACTTTTTCAAGATTAACAGCATGCAAATCCAGTTTAGTTGCTTTTGCAAGAGCCTGATTCCAGTTTTGAATATGTGTAGGATTTGCATTATCTACTTCGATCGTCTCAAAATAGGCTTTTGCTCCATTATTTTTAAGCCATATAGCTACTGTGTGACCAAAACTACAATAAGTGTTGGGGTATTCTTTCGAGCCTAAAGCTAAAACGGCATAGTTAAGGTGTTGAAGTTCTAATTTCGTTTTTAATAGCTTTTTAGCAAAACTAGAAGCTAAGTCCGGTGCCTCTCCAGTACCATAAGTACTAATCACAAAAAGAATCTGTTCATACTGTTGTAAATCAGCTTCAGTTAACTCTTGTATAGATTTAACCTGAACAGGTTGATGTGCTTCTTGTAAGCTAGTTGCGGTACTCCACGCGAGTTGTTCTGCCACACCAGTTTGGCTAGCATAAGTAATTAACCAAGGTTTAGCATTTTGATCGATGTAGTGACCAGCTAAAGATTGGCGAGCTGCTTGGGTTAGTTTTTTCTGTTTACGGCGTTTTAGATAAAGCATCCATCCAGTAATAAAGAACAAAGGCATTGCTAAAGACGCAAGCATTGCTACAAATTGATAAACTGGTCCAAAGAAGCTGCCACGATGTACAGGTAACATGCTACTCATGATTTTTTGATTAAGCTTTTTATCTTCATAAAGCTCCATCTTTTCAATATTGGCAGTTTTATAGTTATAGACAGCTTGGTTGCGTGCACGCTCGTGTTGTGGTGTTGCATCTACAAAACTCAATTCAACTTTTCCATCGTCTTTTTTCGGTAGGTTCAGTGTTAGAGTTGAATAGTCGCGTCCGATTTTATTATTAAAGCCGCTCCAGGTCTGGTTGAGGGCAGTAATCAGTTGAGCGTTATCTAATTTAGCTTCAGTAGAGGATTTGTCTTTATTACGTCCAGCTCCACCATGTCCTTGCATTTTTGGTTGTTCTACACCTAATACTTTGAACATACCGCTACGCCACCAGTCATATGACCAATATAAACCTGTACATGCAAAAAGAAGATAAAAAGCAATTACCCATGTGCCTACAACGGCATGTAAATCCCAAATAAAATTTCGACCTTTAAGTTTGGGTTTAACAGCAAGCCATTGACGTGCAGAGTGTTTCTTTGGCCAACGTAAATATAATCCGCTCAAGACAAAATAAATGAGCATGAGGGCACAAGCACCAGTAATTTGCTTACCGAATTCTCCAGCAGTTAAGTTACGGTGAATTTGTTGTATGAATAAAAGTAACTCGCGGCCTTTAACATCAGGCAATACCTGTGCTGTGTAAGGGTTGACCATCATATTGTAGCCACGACGTTCGCCTTCTTTTTCAATGTTTACAACAGATGAGGCGGTAGGGTCTTTGGCTATGGTAATGCTATTAATTTTAATTTCAGGCTGGGTTGTTGTGAAATGCTGATAAAGCTGAGCAGGGGTAAGCTTAGGTGAGCTTTCTGCTTGTACAACATAACTATCTGTATTTACCCATTTTAAAATTTGTTGATCATAAGAATAAATTGCGCCTGTAACACCCATAATTGATAAGATGAGGCCAGCACTAATACCCATAAACCAATGAATTTGAAATAAAAACTTTTTAAACATGGTCGAAAAATGTGAATATGATGGAGATCTTGTAACGGAGTATAGCCGAAGATTGAGTAGATAGTATGGATTTTGGAGATAATATTAATTTTCATTATCATTTATTTTTAGCATAATAAAAAACCTCCTGTAAAGGAGGCTTTTTAATGAGGTGAACTTATAAAGTTTTTGGTTCACCTACAGTTTCTTTCAAATGCTTACGAATTGTATTGAAAGAAAAGTTTTTAGAGTCCATGCGTTTAGGCAAGATATACGCACCTTGCTGTTCTTGGCCCTTAGGATCTTTTACTTTAAAGTTAACTAAAATAAAGTCAGGGGTGTTGTACCATTCATAGATGTTTTTCCATCCAATGGTTCCAACGCCTTCTTGTAAGCCCATTTGCTGGCGCATTACGATACCGTGAGGTTGTACACCTAAGCGAATGCCTTTAATTTCCTGTACAGGAAACTCATTCATCTTACGCTTCACGTACCATTCTAAACCATATGTGCGGCCAAGGTAATAAAGTACTACACCAACAATAGCAACCCAGCAAATCACTGTAGAGTAGTTCTTAATAAAAATAAGACCTAAAATCGCAAGGGCTAAAATTACGCCCATAATTGCCCAGATTTTTGTGCTGATTTTATTGGTGCTGCGCCAGATAAGAAGCTGTGCATTACGTTGTTCAGCTTCTGTTACCTCGTAAGGAACTGGCTGAAGCGTATAAGCATATAAAGTTTTCGCGGTCATAGTGCAAATAACAAATTGTAAACTGTTTTAAGTTTAGCATTAATTGGCATAAGTCAGGAAAGGATATTATGCGAATTTCATACTAAATTCCGACTCAAATTTATAATGAAGCAAGTTCGCTGGCATCATTATCTTGATCATGACTTAGTCGTTGTTTCAACATACTAAATCGATTTAAAACACTGAGCATCAGTGATAACTGCTGTAAAATAATGAGTGATTTCTGGTCATCTTCATCATTTTGGCTTAGACGCTGACGTATTGTTTTAAGCATATTCTGTGCTGTTAGGTCAGGCATTTCATCTCTTAATAGCGCACCTTGTATGTCGTCTAACGCTTGATCTAGAACTTTAAGAACCGCTTGATCTTGAATCTTTTCCCGATGTGCTCCAAGTGCTGCGATATAACTTAAAAATGTATGATTGAGACATAGAAATTCAAATATATCTGACTTGCGGGTAGGGTCAAAATCTGGCTCAGTGGCTAAAGTTGAAATGAGTGAAGCGACCTCAGCATCGGTGTTATGGGCGGCACGGCGAACAATACGATAATTAAGCGCATGGTTATGTCCTTCATGGTATTGCTTTACCACTTCCGCTAAATAATTACATTGTGCTTGTAAGGAGCGTCGAATACTGCGCGGTAGGCGGCGGAACTTCCAGTCAGGCCAAATAAAGGTGACACCAAACCATGCTAAAGCGCATCCAATTAAGGTATCTACAAATCTAGGAATAGCCGCAGCGACTGCCGAGCCATCTAAGTTGAAGTTAATTAATGCCAAAATTGTGATGAAAGCAGTTGCTTGGGCATATTGCTTACTACGTAACTCAAAAAATAGTACGCCGCTTAAGATCAGCATAACTAATTGCCCTTCCACAGAAGGGACTAGAAACACCACACTAAGACCGACAATAATGCCGACTAATGTGCCAACTATACGCAAACGTAAGCGGCGCTTGGTCGCGTTAAAGTTAGGTTGGCTAACAAATAGTGCAGTCAGCATAATCCAGTAGCCATATTCGATTCGAGTGGTTTGAATAAATACATATCCAATGAAAAGAACAATCGATACTCGAATGGCATGACGGAACAGTACAGATTCGGGTGTTAGATTTTGTTTGATTCGAATAACAATATCATTCCAACCTTTTAAATCATCATCTTTGAGTTGATTCTCAGCCTGCTTCACTTTGTCAGACTGAATGTGCTGTTCTGTTTCTAAGTTCAGTAGTTGTGAGTCAATCGACTTTAAATTTCGGTATAAGGCAAAAAGTGCGTTGACCCAGAGTAAGTCATATTGTTGATCATTTCTTAGTTTTACTAAAGATAAGCGCAAGTTCTCAAAACTCTGCTTAAAGCGTTTGTTATGAATATATGGTTTACGTTGTAAAATACATTCATTTAATTCTTGGCAAGCTTTACCCTGAATTGCCAAAATGCGCTGAAATCTAAATAAAATATCACTGTGCTCAAAAATCTTTGCTAACTTTTGATAGTCGATATGGGCAGAGTCCGCTCGTTCATGAATGTCTTGTGCGACAAAGTAATAATGTAGGCTACGACGAGTATCTTTTTGTCCACGGTCACCCTTTAAACGAGTTAAAAGGGCAGTTTTGAGATCATTAAAAATTGTTATCAATTTGCCATTTTCTAATGACAGGTCAATCATGCTCTGCTGATAACTCGCAGGAGTCATATCAACATCAAACAAATTGGACTTAGCAAATAGAAAATCGCCTAGTGAGCCATAAGAGGCTGCCAGTTTGTCTTGAAGCTGTCGCACTGGAAACAATAAAAAGCTAATTGTTGCAATAAGACCGTACCATGCTGCACCTACGACCAAAAGCGCTGGCTGTATATACCACTGGTCAAATAAATGGACTCCTAGCATGGTATAAACAGAAACAACCAGACATCCGTAAGAAATTGTTGCGTAGCGACGACCTAATGAGCCAAGTAAAATCCAGCCAATACAAGAGGCAATCAGTCCTAATGCAAAAAGCATTGGATAAGGGAAAAGTAATTGTACGGAAGCTGCGGTAATGAAGAAACCAATATAGGTATAAATCAAATTCATGATACGCACTGAAAAGCGATCATCAATATCGCTTAAACCAGCTGCGACCACACCTAATGTGAGAGGAATAGTTGCTAGTTGATGGCCTAGAAAATAAGGCACGAACGCAGTTCCTGAAAAGGCAATCAGCATCCGCACGTTATACATAAATGATGTGTTATAAGTCGCTCTTTTTAGGCGTTTAAACCAAGATTTCAAATGAAGTCCTTGCTGATCAACCTGAGTGATAAAGGATTTGTGTATTTCTACATCAATGTTGCACAAATCATACGATAGACAGTGTAAGCTTGTCTGTATGCAAATGAGTGAAAAATGAAATATCGTTATGTCTGAACAAACAGCCCAGCGTCAATATTCTATTGGCTGGATTATGTTGCTCGCGTTACTCACGGCCTTAGGGCCTTTATCTATTGATATGTACTTACCTGCGTTGCCTCAAATGGCTCACGACTTTGGGGTAAGTACGCAAATGGTGGCAAACACACTACCAGCTTATTTTTTTGGTCTAGCCATTGGACAGCTGGTGTATGGCCCATTAAGCGACCGTATTGGAAGAAAGAAACCGCTTTATTTTGGTCTCGCACTTTATGCAGGTGCAAGTTTATTGTGCGTGCTTGCTAAAAATGAATGGGGTTTGATTGCAGCGCGTATTTTACAAGCTTTAGGTGGTTGTGTCGGTGTGGTCATGGCTCGCGCCGCTATACGTGATAGATTGGATGTTCAAGGCTCGGCTCAAGCTTTTTCTAGCATGATGATCGTGATGGGTTTAGCACCTATTTTGGCACCTATGATTGGAGCTTGGATTTTAATCTGGTTTCCGTGGCAAGCGATTTTCATTACGCTTTCAATTGTGGGCGCGATATGCTGGCTATGTGTACATTTCTTTTTCAAAGAAACTTTGGCAATTGATAAAAGACTTAAACTATCTTTATATCAAGTGGCTACCTTATATGGTGCTATTTTCAAAGATGCGAGTTTCCGCTTACCTATGTTCGCAGGATGCTTAACAGGTGCAGCGTTATTCTGTTATATCAGTTCTGCTCCAGCTGTTTTTATGGACCAATATGGCCTAAATCAGCAAGAATTTGCTTATGTATTTGGTCTCAATGCTTTTGGTATTATGCTGATGTCATCGTTAAACAAGCATTTAACAACACGTGTTGAAATTACCAAGCGTTTAAAAGCAGGTTCAATGGTACAAGTAACTGGGGCAAGCATTGTATTAATTGCTGGTTTAATCCCTATGGCACCTTTATGGCTTGTAATGTTAGGACTATTTTTAGCGATTTCAGGAATTGGATTAACTGGTCCAAATGCTATGGCACTTGCAATGTCTAAGCAAGGTGCTCGTGCTGGAACAGCAAGTGCAATTATGGGCAGTATGCAATTTGCTTGTGGATTATTAGGTGGCTTGCTTCTTAACTTTCTTGTTTGGTCTGCATCACTCAATATGGGAATAATGATGGTGCTATTTACTTTAAGTGGCTTCATTGTTGTTTTAAAAGCGACGCAGCAGGCAAAAAGCAAACCTCTCTTATAATTTAAGAGAGATTTACATAATTTTTTAATCTAGAAAGACTGCAAAATTCTCTACAGGTTCTCTGGGAGTAATAAAAGTATTTACAATATGTGCGGGATCTGCATGACCTAACGCAATCGCACATACTAGATCTTCATCATCTGCTGCCCCTAAAATATCTAAAACTATCGGGTGGAAATGGTTCCAAGCTGCCTGTGGACATGTATCTAAACCGCGAGCCTTAGCAGCAACCATGACATTCTGGATCATCATTGCGATATCCATTTTTGAACCAATTCCCATCGCTTTATTGACTGTAAAGAAAAGTCCGACTGGTGCATCAAACAGTTTGAAATTACGTAACTGTTGAGCAGCCATTTTTTCTCTTTCTCCCTTTTTAATGTCCAATAGACCGTAGAGTCCCCAACCATTTTCACGGCGACGGTCAATAAAAGGTGAAACCCATTTTTCAGGGTAATAGGCAAAAGTTTCTTTATATTGTTCTGCAAGTTCAGGATTTTTAGAAATCTCAATCTGTGCTGCACAGACACGCTCTACCATTTCATCACGTTTTTGCCCTGTCACAACATAGACTTTCCACGGTTGAGTATTCGTTCCGGAAGGAGCGCGACTTGCGACTGTTAAAATATCTTTAATGATTTGCTGTGGTACTGGAGTGTCTAAAAAGGCACGTACAGAATGTCGAGAGGTGATAGCCTCGTCAACAAGATGGACTTGTTCCAAACTCATGATTACTCCTGATCTTATTCTCTAAAATCCAATACGTTTTGATGCTTCATTTCACATCTTGAAGTTGCTGCATTTATAAGCAAAAAATATTAGAAAAGAGATATCCTTACATGTATGATGATGCGATTCGTTTAGACATAATGGCTGATTAATTATAATTCGAATATGCCACTTTTGACTTAAATGCACAAAATAGTGCGAGTTTGTCGATTATAAAAAAACAAAGATTAAGCTTGGGTGAGCGAAAAATATTCAATTAGAAAAAAGGTAGAATATGTTTAAAAACAGTACAAAACGGATGACTTTATATAAAAAATAACCAATTTTCATATAAAGTTTTAATGAAAAACATACACAAAAGTTTAAATTTCTGCATAATACCGACTTTTTTACGCAGGTATGATTTCTCCATACTCACGTTAGGAAAAGTAGTGGCTGCATAATGAATACTTTTACAAAAAGATTTTTATGCAGAAGTGGAGAAATACACGAGGTATAAGGAGCTTTACATGAGTTTACCGCTCATCAACAAGCAGTTCATGAAACAAGGATTGGCGATTACCATTGCGACCATGAAAATGAACTTAACTCACGCAACGACTAGGCTAAAAAAAATACAACAGCTTGGTACGCATCTCAACGCACGCTTCTTGAGTAGCAAGGATCGGGGCGCAGATAGTCGCGTTATAGCGCTGGCTTGTTACAGTCTTTGAAATTTATATGCAGTTTAGACATTCGCTCAAAAGTATATGTAAATATGCTTATGGCTTAAATCCAGATTTTTTATAACTCGATTAATTGATGTGAATCATTAAGCGAGCTGATTTAGCGGTGGTCATTTGTTAGTTTCCAAGTTTGTAGCCGAGTCGATGCATGCTGTTCATCCCAATGGGACTATGTTCAGTAATGCGATGAATTCATTTTATTTGAAGAGTGCTTTCTCTCATGCAACCTTCAAAGGCTTAGTGCTGGGCATCATGTTGCTTAAACTTGTGACGATAATTGCTATTCAATTGACATTAAAAGTTTTTTCTTAAATGTACTGAAAAAGTCCCAATTTTGAGGGGCTTTTTTGTTTATTGCAGTATTTTGGCTTGTGCTAATAGCGCATTAGCAAGAACGTAAGCGGACCGAGTATGAATGAACAACTCAATGCGACATTGATGTCGTGGGTAAAATTTTTTAATGACCCTTTATGGGATTTCCTAGTTATTTTCTTGCTGGCTGTCGGTATTTTTTATACGGTCTTAACTGGAGCAGTGCAAATTCGCATGTTCTTGCAAAGTATTCGTGTTATGAAAAGCAGTCGTACTGAAGGCGAAGACGAGCATGGTCTTACACCTTTTCAGGCATTTGTAACAGGTCTTGCGAGCCGTGTTGGGGTAGGTAACATTGCTGGTGTAGCAATCGCGATCGCAATTGGTGGTCCTGGTGCAGTGTTCTGGATGTGGGTAACAGCTGTTCTTGGTATGAGCTCGGCTTTTATTGAGTCTACACTTGCTCAGTTATTTAAAGTTCGAGATAGCAAGAGCAAACAGTTCCGTGGTGGACCGGCTTACTATATTACTCAAGGTTTACGTAGTAAAACCTTCGGTGTAGTTTTCGCACTGGCATTAATCTTTACTTACGGTTTCGTATTTAACTCAGTTCAAATCAATGCAATTGCTAATGCATCTTCACATGCATGGGGTTGGGACAAGGCCAATCTTATTGCTCATTTAGGTGGTGTTGATTTAGAAATCTCTTGGGTTGGTATTGCGCTTGTCGTTATGGTTGCATTGGCAATTTTTGGTGGTATCAAACGTATCGCTAAATTTGCAGAAATGTTCGTACCTTTAAAAGCAGGTCTTTACCTATCTGTTGCGTTATATATTGCATTAAGCAACTATGCAATTTTGCCTGATATTTTAAAGCTGATTGTGACTGAGGCTTTCCATTTTAAGTCTGCAGCAGGTGGTTTCTTTGGTGCTGCCATATCAATGGCAATGATGCAAGGTATTAAGCGTGGTTTGTTCTCAAACGAAGCGGGTATGGGTTCTGCGCCAAATGCTGCTGCTGCGTCTGATGTAAAACATCCTGTAAACCAAGGTTTGGTACAAATGCTTGGTGTATTCGTAGATACCTTCATTGTTTGTACAAGTACTGCAATTATCATTTTGGTTTCTGGTGTTTACCATGATGCGGGCTTCGTTGGTGTTGAATTAACTCAACGTGCTTTAGAAACTCAAGTTGGGCATTGGGGATCGGACTTCCTTGCTGTTCTATTATTCTTGTTCTGTTATTCAGCTGTACTAGGTAACTATGCCTACGCTGAAGGTAATGTGCAGTTTATTAATAACAATCCGAAAGTTATGTTCATCTTCCGTATTTTTGTATTGGTAATGGTGTATTTCGGTGCAATTGGTAGTGTTCCATTAGTTTGGTCAATGGCTGACTTGTTTATGGGTATCATGGCGACGATTAACTTAATCGCAATTTTACTTTTAACACCAGTGGCACGTACTTTGTTGAAAGACTACCGTGAGCAATTAAAACAAGGTATTAAAGAACCAGAGTTTAAAATTAATAAATATCCAGAGCTGAAGAAAAAAGTCGATTCAGATATTTGGTAATTTTCAAAAAAGCCTCTTAGAAATAAGGGGCTTTTTTTATACACCATAAAAACACTTGAGTATAAATTTTAAACATGACAAATTAAATAAATTCAATACAGCTTTTCACAGAACGAGCAACTAAACTTGCAGTTCAAATTTAACGTCATAGTGCAAAGATGGGTCATGAAACAGCTTAAATTGTGGATTCTCGGACTTTCTATGGTGTTGGCTAGCTGCCAGACCACCTCACACTTATCTGCCTTAAAACCACAAACGGCAGAGGCATACTCTCGTTTTGTTGACCAGCCCTTTGCAAAAATTAAGAAACAGCAGAAAAAGCCAGTTGTCGCGCTAGTGTTAGGTAGTGGTGGCGCCCGAGGTTATGCACATATCGGCGTGATTGAAGTTTTAGAGCAGCATGGTATTCGTCCTGATTTTATTGTTGGAACCAGTGCAGGCAGTATTGTTGGGGCAATTTATGCGAGTGGAAAAACACCTGATGAACTGCGCGATACCGCATTGAAAATGAAAGCGGCCGATGTTCGTGACATCAGTATCGGTTTAAAAGGTTTTTTTGATGGCAAAAAAGTTGAAGACTATGTAAATCAACAAGTAAATAACTTACCGCTCGAAAAAATGAAAATACCGATGTATGTGGTTGCAACAGAGCTCAAGCATGGCACAAAAACCGTATTTAACTATGGCAATACTGGGCAAGCTGTTAGAGCATCTGCTTCAATTCCAAGTATGTTTATACCCACTAAAATTGGTAAATCTGAATATGTAGATGGCGGTTTAGTCAGTCCAGTGCCTGTTGAAGTAGCCCGTGATTTAGGTGCTGATGTCATTATTGCTGTCGATATTTTAGCTCAACCGATTTATACGGAAACCTCGAATGTGTGGGGGCTTTTTAACCAGAATATTAATATTATGCAAGGGCGTTTAGCTGCTGAAGAACTTCAATATGCAGATGTCGTGATTCAACCGGATTTAAGAGAAAAAGCCCATATTTTTGATGTGAAAGGCCGTGAAGCAACCATGAGAGCCGGTATAGATGCAGCAAATGCAAAGCTGTCTGATATTCAGTTTGCGATTGATGAAAAAATAGCTGAACAGAATCTTTCTACCGATGGTTTAAGTGCCCAGTCCAAATAAATTATAAGCAAGTATATGAAAATTAAATAAAAGCCCGAGAAGGGCTTTTTTGTTGAAAAATAAAAGATTTGTATGTGCTGATAAAAATTTTTGTATAGTGGAGCTATGCTGAAAACTCCTCATGACAGATATGAGAAATTCATGCTATTTTTCAAAAAAATAATTGATTTGTAACATATTGAGGCCGACTAATTAGATGATTCAGCAACAGGTAAAACAAGAGTTTCCAACATTAGAAGATATACATGCCGCTGCAGAGCGTTTAGATGGTTTAGTGGTTAAAACCCCCTTTGTTTTTTCAGAAACCATTTCTAAAACCCTAGGGGCAGAAATGTGGCTGAAATTTGAAAATCTACAATTTACGGCTTCTTTTAAAGAAAGAGGCGCATTGAATAAACTCTTGAGTTTATCCGAACAAGAAAAGCAACATGGTGTAATCGCTGCTTCAGCAGGTAACCATGCACAAGGGGTTGCTTATCATGCTCAGCGTACAGGAGTAACAGCAACTATTGTCATGCCTAAATCGACCCCTAATGTAAAGGTACAACGAGTACGTGAATATGGCGCACGCGTTATTTTGCATGGACAAGACTTTTCTGAAGCTGCTGCTGAAATGCATCGTGTTGCACAAGAAGAATCTTTAACGATTATCCACCCATTTGATGATGCAGAAATTATTGCAGGTCAGGGAACCATTGCGCTCGAAATGCTTGCAGCTGTTCCTGAACTAGACATTTTAGTTGTGCCAATTGGCGGTGGTGGTCTCATTTCTGGTATTGCGATTGCAGCAAAATCGATAAACCCTAAAATTAAGGTTATCGGGGTTCAGTCGGTTGTATACCCAAGCATGGCGAAATTGCTTTGTAACTATCAAATTGCAGTTTCCTTAGGTTCAACCGTAGCTGAGGGTATTGCGGTTAAAACTCCGGGTGAGCTTACGACCCAAGTCGCTAAAGAATACGTTGATGACATTGTTGTTGTCACTGAAGACATGATTGAAGAAGCAATTGCGCTGTTACTTAACATTGAGAAAACAGTATGTGAAGGAGCAGGAGCGACAGGTATCGCTGCAATTATGTCTCGACCAGATCTATTTTTAGGTCATAAAGTCGGGGTTGTTTTATCTGGAGGCAATATTGATACACGAGTGATGGTTTCCGTATTACAGCGTCACTTGACGCGTACGGGGCGTATGGTTCGTATTCGTGTCGAATTACCAGATAATCCGGGTGCTTTAGCGCGTTTAACAGCAATTATTGCTGAGCAAGGCGGTAACATTTATGAACTGCGCCATGAACGCTTTGCTGCAACAAGTCGTGCCAAAGAAAGTGCGGTTAGTGTTGATGTTGAGTTAAAAAGTGCTCCAGATCTGGAACCTTTAATTCAGGCTATGCAGCTCGAAGGCTATATTGTTCGTAAAGAAGAGATTTAAACACAGATATCGCTATGATATAAAAGCTGTATATGGCTCTTAAGGGAGTCATATACGAAGCAATTTAAATGGATTAAATTGCAAAAAGGATGAATTTACAAAAAAACGATCAAATCCTTCAATGAAATGGGAAAAACTGACAATTCTCTAAACTTTGCCCTTCACAATTTTAAGGTTTAGGTTTTAGTATTCTCTTCATTGCAAATTTGAAGAAATATAGGGATAACAACACTCAATGTTCAAATCATTTTTTCCGTCACCACGATATTTCTTTATATCGGCGGTTATTTGGATCGCACTAAATATGGTGCTCTGGTACACAGGTGGAAACACATGGGGAACTTTTATCGGCTTTGCTCAAGGCTATCATCAAGCTCAATTACCTGTTGGTGTTAGCCGTTTTTGGTCTCCAACTTTCTTATGGTTTTATGTCTGGTTTTTAGTCTCCACAGCATTGTTTGCCGGTTTTTGGAAAATTGTTTCTAGTAATCCTTGGCAAAGATGGTCCATTTGGGGTTCTGCTTTTATTCTGTTTAACATCTGGTTTGGTGTTCAGGTCAGTGTTGCCATTAATGCATGGTATGTACCGTTTTGGGACTTAATTCAGAAAATGCTTTCTGATGGAGGTGGAGATCTCTCTGCACTATACAGTGAAACTCTAGTTTTTCTTTATATTGCAATGGTCGCTGTAACCTTAGCTGTTATTAATGCTTTTTTTACAAGTCACTATGTATTTCGTTGGCGTACGGCAATGAATGAGTACTACACGGAACATTGGGAAAAGCTTCGCCATATTGAAGGTGCTTCGCAGCGTGTACAAGAAGATACGATGCGTTTCGCGACTATTATGGAGGACCTAGGTGTTGAACTGGTAAAAGCTGTGATGATTTTAATCGCATTTTTACCTATTTTATTTCAGCTCTCTAAACACGTTCCTGTTTTACCAATTGTTGGTGAACTAGAACATTCTCTAGTATGGGCTGCAATTGTATGGGCTGCTTTTGGTACCATTTTATTAATGGTTGTTGGTATTAAATTACCTGGTCTACAATTTAACAATCAAAAAGTAGAAGCAGCTTATCGTAAAGAATTGGTTTATGGTGAAGATCATGTCGACCGTGCAAAACCAGCTACTTTAAAAGAGCTTTTCAGTCGAGTCCGTACAAACTATTTCCGTCTCTATTTTCATTATGCTTACTTTAACTTGGTAGCAACTTGGTATAAGCAATTAGACATTTTATATAGTCTAGTGGTCTTATTCCCTGCAATTGCGAGCGGGAAGATGACGTTAGGCTTAATTAACCAAATTGGTGGTGTATTTGATAAGGTTCGTGAATCATTCCAATATTTAATTAGTTCATGGAAAACCATTATTGAGTTACTTTCGATTTACAAGCGTTTAAAAGCTTTTGAATCGATATTGCATAAATAAATAAAAACCCGCGAAAGCGGGTTTTTTTATAGGTACAAATATTTAATGAGTTGCATTATAAAAATTAAGAATAGGACCAACTAATGATTGCTGAGATTTATCTAAGGTGACTTGAATCTCTTTGTAGTTGAACGTGTCCTCATCATAATATTTGGCAATACCATGCGTTTTATTGTTCACTTGTGGAATTTGATAACTAAAAAAAGCCACTTTTTTAGAGGGATGAACGATGGTAATGAGTTTTTTTGGGTCTTTTAATCCGCCAAAATCATCTTCAACACTTTCTTTTAACAGTTCAGGAAAATAAAGCGTTGCATTTGGTAATCCACACCCAACGCAAAAAGAAGAGTCATAAAGCTCTATCGCTTGTTTTTGATCTGGACTCATTGCTAAAGCAAAACCAGTTCCATTTGCACCTGCATTTGCTTGCACATCTTGCCAATTTCGTGGAACCAGTACTAAACCTGTTTCAGGTAATGCAAGAAGCTTGAGTTGCTTAGCATGTTGGGCATCGAGTTTGAAATTAAAACTACAGCTTTTAGGAGTACAAGTTTTAAAGTCTTTAAGTAAACCATCATCTATAGGGTTTTGTGCCGTCACCCCATAAAATGGCACTGTAACGCCGTTTAAAAAATTTGCTTCTCCAAGCTTGTAGAACTGATTATTTGCTTTGCGTGTTGCAGCAGAGCTATCAAACTTTGGAAAAAGAGGAGTAAAGCTTTTTACTTCTGCATAAGCAGTTGAAGTGAGACTTATCAATGCCGTGCATAATAAAAAATTTAATTTTTTCATTTTTAGAAAGTAATCAATTTAAAATCTTATATAAATCTAACATATTCTTTTAAACTATAAGGTAGTTCAAAATTGAAAACTGTTTTTAATTTCATAATAAAAACAGATTTATAGAGATATGGAAAAATGAAAAATATACTTTCAATTTGCTGTTTAGCAGCAATAAGTTCTTATAGTTTTGCTCAAGACATTAAAGGCATTTCATTTTCTCATCAAGAATGGGAAATCTATTGTAGTAATACAGGTACTTGTAAGGCTGCTGGCTATCAAAATGAAGACAATGGTGATAATCCAGCTTCAATTTTAATAACGCGTAAAGCAGGGCCAAAACAACCTGTGCAAGTTGAGTTTGCTTTGTCTGACTATGAACAAAGCATGCCTGCAAATCAGCTTAAAAATATCCATTTTTATATCAATGGCAAAGACTTAGGGCTTGTGGCTGTAGATGGTACTGAGCTGCCAATTATGGGTAAATTAACTAGTTCACAAGCCAATGCTGTACTGCAGCAGTCTAAACAGAAAACTGAAATTGTATTTAAAAATGCGCAACATGAATGGAAAATTTCTGATGCTGGTATGACTGCTGTGTTATTAAAAATGGATGATTTTCAGAAGCGTATTGGGACCGTTGGTGCTTTAGTCAAAAAGGGCAGTGCCAATGAAAATCAAGTGCTGATGCCTGAACCAAAACTAGTTGTAAAACGTATTAAAACGGCAACTAAACCTTACTTAACTTTACAGCCAAAAAATAAACAGTACCAAACAATATACCGTAGCCTGATGGCAGCTAAACCGAATCCGAAAGAAGACGGCTTTTGTGAAGGCGTTTATGGCGGTAATAGTGATGGAGCTGAACCACAAGAAATTGACCTATATAAATTAACCAATCAAAAAGTTCTGGCGACTACATTGTGTTGGAGAGGGGCTTATAACGAAGGGTATGGAGCTTGGGTACTCGATGAGTCTTTAAATGGTAAGGCAACGTTTGTGACCGAGTCCGCTTCAGATTTCGATAGCGGTATGATCAGCAGTTCTCAAAAGGGACGAGGCATAGGAGACTGCTGGGCAAGTGAAGAATGGGTCTGGGATGGCAATAGCTTTGTGCATACTAAGGATATGTGGACAGGGATGTGTAAAGGCTTGGCAGCAGGTGGGGTGTGGGAGCTTGATCGAATAGAGTCTGTGGTGAAATAACTACTTTGCGGTTACAGAGTCATAACAGGTAACTTTGGTGACTCTGTGATAAAAAGAACAGATTGTTTATTGGAGCTAGACCTATGTCACGTCATCTTTACGCTATTGCTCGCCATAAGTTTTCACATCTGAGTCGTTCAATATGTGTGGCGGCGGCTGTACTTGGCACAACACAAATTGCAATGGCGGGTCCAACGGTCGATCAGCTCAGTGATTGTCTTGTTAAAGCGACAACAGCTTCAGATAAAACTACAGTGCTTCAGTGGACATTTACGGCTTTAGCAGCTCATCCCGATTTAAAAGCATTTAGTAATGTAACACCTGAGCAAAAAGACCAGTTAGACCAAAAACTGGCTCAGGTTTTACAACGCGTGATTGTAGAGCAATGTTCTACCCAAACTAAAGCTGTGATTAAGGCAGAAGGTGTGAAGGCAGTTGGAGAAGCTTTCCAACAGTTAGGTCAGAGTGCTGGTGAAGATATTGTTAAAGACCCAGCCGTTAAACAACAGTTGCAGGGTACATTACGCTATATCGACCTAAACAAATTGGTGACAACGTTTTTAACACCAGAGATTTGGAATAAGCTGGGAATTACAAGATAAAAATCTAGTTTTCTATTTTGATAATAAAGCCTGCTATTTAAGTGCAGGCTTTATTGTATACGGGATAAAGAGATCTCTTTAGATCGTAATCGTAGCGCCTAAAACTTTCACAAATTGAGCTAACCAAGCTGGATGTGCAGGCCAAGCTGGTGCAGTTACTAAATGTCCATCTGTAACAGCATCAGTTACAGCAATATCTGCATATTGACCACCTGCGAGTTTTACTTCGACAGCACATGCTGGATAAGCAGAACATAGCCGGCCTTTTAAAATGTCAGCCGCTGCGAGTAACTGAGCCCCATGGCATACGGCTGCAATTGGTTTTTTCACTCGATCGAACTCACGTACAATTTCGACAACGCGATCATTCATACGTAAATATTCTGGTGCACGACCACCCGGAATGACTAGGCCTACATAGTCTTCGGTATTAACGGCATCAAAATCATAGTTAATTGCAAAGTTGTGGCCTCGTTTTTCGCTATAAGTTTGTTCGCCTTCAAAATCATGAATAGCTGTCGTAATATGGTCACCGTTCTTTTTATTCGGGCAAACAGCATGCACGGTATAACCTAAACCTGTTAAGAACTGAAATGGAACCATAGTTTCATAGTCTTCAGCATAGTCACCGACTAACATTAAAATCTTTTTAGACATGATTTATCTCTCTTTTTAAAATATAAGTGATTTCTATTTTTAATTTAAATTAGCATAACGGTAGTGTGATTTTTAGAAAAAAGCTCATTCTTTAGTCGAAGAGTGTTTCGTAAGTGATATAAAAAAAGCCTCGATAAATAGAGGCTTTTAAATTTATGGGGTCTGCTTTTTATAACTCACAAGCTTTACCTTCATATTCATGACGGTTTACAACGTATTCTTGACTATTCCATCGATAAATAGCAGAACAGAAGCCTGGTCCCCCATTTTCAATATCAGGCCAGCCATCTTTGCCTTTAGTTTTCAAAAAGGTGGGAAGGCCAGAGTTGCCAAAGAGTTTTTTCCATCGACCGTCTTTTTGCTGTGAAACAATATAGTAGCCAACCCCTGTATTGCCATAACACATACTGCTACTATCTTGAATAACTGCATCTTTATGACCATCACCATTTAAATCTTTATAAATAATAATTTCACCAGTATCACAGTTACCTTTCCAGCCATGTTTTGTTTTTTTGAAGTTTGCAGCTTTAAAAATAGATGCTACTTCACTCTTTGGAACTTGAACTGTTTGAGCAAAAAGTGTCGAGTTCATTAACAATAAAGAGGTCGTAATAAGTAATTTATTTATCATGAGTAACCTGTTCAGCATAGTTTTAGCTTAAAAATTATTGTGGATTCATTGCATTTCAAAATAGATAAAAACCCGCTCTAAAGCGGGTTTTTCTAAAAATTGGATCAGTTTAACCAATCAATTTTTTCATTAATTCATTTACTTGAGCAGGGTTAGCTTTACCTTTAGAAGCTTTCATGACTTGACCAACAAGACCGTTAAAGGCTTTCTCTTTACCAGACTTGTACTCTTCAACCATTTTTTCATTGGCTGCAAGTACTTCTTTAATGATCGCTTCAATTGCACCTGTGTCAGTTTCTTGCTTTAAGCCTTTTTCCGCAATAATGTCATCGGCAGATTTACCTTCCGATTCCCACATAAAGCCAAAGACTTGTTTAGCAATTTTACCGCTAATGGTGTTGTCAACAATACGTGCAATCATGCCGCCAAGCTGTTCAGCAGAAACAGGTGATTCAGCCAAATCTAGGCCTGCTTTGTTTAAAGCACCTGAGAATTCGCCCATTACCCAGTTTGCAGACACTTTACCTTGCTTCGCACCGCCAGCAGCTGCTACAACAGCCTCATAGAAGTCCGCCATTTCGCGTGAGAGCGTAAGTACGTGAGCATCGTACTCAGTTACACCAAAGTCTGCAATAAAGCGTGCACGGCGTGCAGCAGGAAGCTCTGGAAGCGCAGCACGAGCAGCTTCGATTTGCTCATCTGCAATAATCACTGGTAACAAGTCTGGATCTGGGAAGTAGCGGTAATCGTTCGCTTCTTCTTTAGAACGCATTGAACGCGTTTCCATTTTGTTTGGATCGAACAAACGAGTTTCTTGGTCGATACTTCCGCCGTATTCCAAAATTTCCATTTGGCGTTCAATTTCAACATTGATCGCTTGCTCAATGAAACGGAATGAGTTGAGGTTTTTAAGCTCACAGCGCGTACCAAAAGGTTGGCCCGGACGGCGTAAAGACACGTTACAGTCCGCACGGAATGAACCTTCTGCCATGTTACCGTCAGAAATACCTAACCAACGTACCAGCGTGTGAATCGCTTTGATATAAGCAACCGCTTCTTCAACCGAGCGCATGTCGGGTTCAGAAACGATTTCAAGCAAAGGTGTACCAGCACGGTTTAAGTCAATGCCAGACATACCTTCAAATTGATCATGAACAGATTTACCAGCATCTTCTTCAAGGTGGGCACGAGTTACGCCAATACGTTTAGTCGTACCATCTTCAAGTTGAATGTCGATGTGACCCAAGCCCACAATCGGATTGTCCATCTGGCTAATTTGATAGCCTTTTGGTGAGTCAGGGTAGAAATAGTTCTTACGTGCAAACACAGATGCTTGGTCGATGTAAGCATCGATACCCAAACCAAAGCGAATTGCAAGATCAACTACTTTTTCATTTAAAACAGGCAATACACCCGGCATAGCCAAGTCTACAAGGCTCGCTTGTGTATTTGGGTCTTGACCAAATTCAGTCGATGAACCTGAGAAAATTTTAGAATTGGTTGCAAGCTGAGTGTGAATCTCGATACCAATAACGACTTCCCAACCGTCAATCAGTTTCAACTTTTGAGCTTCAGCCATTATGCATTCTCCTCAGCAATTGCCGCACGTTGAGTATGGAAATCGGTGTTTTGTTGGTATTGATGAACAATCGACAACAATTGTGATTCTGACCAGTAGTTACCAATTAATTGTAAGCCTACAGGTAAGCTGTCTTTATCAAAACCAACAGGAGCATTAATCGCTGGTAAGCCTGCCAAGTTCACTGCAAGTGTATAGATATCGCCTAAATACATTTCAGTTGGGCTTAAGTTCGCACCAATCTTATATGCAGTTGTTGGAGCAGCAGGGGCCGCAATCACATCTACATTTTCAAATGCTTTTAAGAAATCTTGTTGAATTAAACGACGTACTTTTTGTGCTTTCACATAGTAAGCATCGTAATAACCCGCAGAGAGTGCATAGGTACCAATTAAGATACGACGTTGAACTTCTGGACCAAAACCTTCTGAACGAGAGCGTTTGTAAAGATCCATCAAGTCAGCTGGATTTTCACAGCGGTAGCCATAGCGAACACCGTCATAACGAGACAAGTTAGAAGATGCTTCTGCTGGCGCAATGAGGTAATACGTTGGTACATAGGCTTCAGTCATGTTGAGATCGATCTCAACAAGTGTTGCACCCATTTCTTCAAGCTCTTTCAAAGACTCTTCAACACGTGCTTTTACGTCAGCATCTAAGCCTGCAACGTCAAAGTACTGTTTAGGAATACCAATGCGTAAACCTTTTACAGATATGCCATTTAAGTTTGCAACGTAGTCATCAACTTCCTTTTTAACCGAAGTTGAGTCTTTTGCATCGTGACCTGCCATTACGTTCATCAGGTAAGCACAGTCTTCAGCTGAGCGTGCCATTGGGCCCGCTTGGTCTAAAGATGATGCATAAGCAATGATACCGAAGCGAGATACACGACCATAGGTCGGTTTTAAGCCTGTTAAACCACAGAAAGAGGCAGGTTGACGAATTGAGCCACCTGTATCGGTACCTGTAGCAAAAGGTGCTAAATCAGCTGCTACAGCCGCAGCAGAACCACCAGATGAGCCACCAGGAACGTGGTCAAGCGCCCATGGGTTACTTGTTGCGCCAACATATGAGCTTTCAGAAGTTGAGCCCATCGCAAACTCATCCATGTTCACTTTACCTAAAGTGACAAGACCAGCTGCTTTAGTTTTTTCAACAACAGTTGCATCGTAAGGAGAGATGAAGTTGTCTAATATTTTTGAACCAGCAGTGGTTTTAATGCCTTTGGTACAAAAGATATCTTTATGAGCAAGTGGAATACCCGTTAAAGCGGTTGCATTACCGGCTTTTAAAGCTGCATCGGCTGCGTCGGCTTCAGCAAGCGCTTGCTCAGGCGTAACCGTCACGTAGCTTTTTACCAGTGGGTCAATTTTAGCAATACGTTTTAAATAGTGTTCAGTCAATTCGCGAGATGAAAACTTCGCTTGGCTTAAGCCTTCAGCAAGTTCACGAATTGATAAGCGATGTAAATCAGTCATGAGTAAAATTTCTTTACATTCAAAATTGGGAAGATGGATTAATTGACTAAAAGTTATTCAATCACGCGAGGAACAAGATACAAACCATCTTGAGTTGCAGGTGCAACAGCTTGGTATTCATCTCGATGATTACTTTCAGTTACCACATCAGCACGTAAAGGTTGAGGATTGTCAAAAGGACTCTTCAAAGGTTCTACGCCTTCCGTATCAATGCCTTTTAAGGTTTCCATCATGCCTAAAATTTTATTTAGACTTTGAGCATATTCAGCAGATTGCGTATCATTGAGCGACAATCGAGCAAGATTGGCGATTGCTGAAACTGTTTGTGCATTTAAATCTGCTGAATGCTGTGCATCCGATGTAGACATAACATCACCTAATCAGTATTAAAAATTTTCAAAATATCGTGCGTTATAATAAGCGATTGACTTGTTCAAATCATCACATTTAGTTTAAAGTTGCCACCTTGCATCCACATGAAAGTTTAACTGAGAACGAACCGTGATTCTAAAACGACTAATTGGCTTGTTTTCGCCGGATCTAGCCATTGATTTAGGTACAGCAAATACACTTATTTATGCACCAGGCCGCGGCATTATATTAAATGAACCAACAGTTGTGGCAATTCGTCACAGTGGTTCACAAAAAATTGTTGCTGCTGTAGGGCTGGATGCGAAACAAATGTTAGGCCGTACGCCTGCAAATATTTCTGCAATTCGTCCAATGAAAGATGGTGTAATTGCAGACTTTGAAGTGACTGAAACCATGCTGAATCAGTTCATTGGTAAAGTTCACGAAAAACGTTTGTTCCCACCTGCACCTCGTGTAGTTGTATGTGTACCATGTAAATCAACTTTGGTCGAGCGTCGTGCGATTCGTGAAGCCGTATTTAATGCGGGTGCCCGTGATGTGCGCTTAATTGAAGAGCCGATGGCGGCTGCAATTGGTGCGGGTATGCCAGTTGAACAAGCATGTGGTTCTATGGTTGTGGATGTTGGTGGTGGTACAACTGAAATTGCAATTATTTCATTGCAAGGTTGTGTCTATGCTGATTCTTTACGTATTGGTGGCGATGTATTTGATGAGCAAATCATTAATTATGTTCGTAAAGCTCACGGTTGCGTAATTGGTGAAACCACAGCTGAAATTATTAAGAAAGAAGTAGGTATGGCTGTTTCTGATGGTACGACATTAGAAATTGAAGTACGTGGTCGTAACCTTGCAGAAGGTGTGCCTCGTGCAATTACTGTAACTTCTGACGAAATTACTCAAGCGATTTCTGACCCATTACAAAGCATTGTAAGCGCGGTGAAATCAGCTCTTGAACAAACTCCTCCTGAACTTTCTTCAGATATCGCTGAGCGCGGTATTGTGTTGACAGGTGGTGGTGCGTTACTTCGTAATCTCGACAAATTATTAGCTCAAGAAACTGGTTTACCAGTTGTTGTGGCTGAAGATCCTCTTACTTGTGTAACCCGTGGTGGTGGTAAAGTATTAGAATTCTTCGACAACCCGAACCATGACATGCTTTTCGTCGGTTAAGTTTAAGGATTAGGCGGTGCAACCGAATATTTTTTCAAGACAGCCGCCATCTTTCCGCTCGTTCATTATTGCGGTCATTACATGCTTGGTTGTGCTTTTCTTTGATTGGCGTATGCCTTATGTAATTCAGCCAGCAAGGGATGTCTTGTACGCTGCATATAACCCAATTTATGCGCTTGCAAGTTATCCGGTACTGTCGAGAGAATGGCTGAATCAACAAACTAAATCTGAAACACAACTTCGCCGTGAAAACACTGCAATGCAGGCCGAGCTGTTACAAGCTCAGGTTCGTTTGCAGAAGCTGTCAGAACTGTCTGCTGAAAATACCCGATTACGCGGCTTACTTGATACACCATTAATTATTGATGGTCGTATGGAAATTGCTGAAGTAATTGGAACAGATGCCGATCCGCTGCGTCATATCATCATTATTAACCGTGGTTCAATGGATCACCTCAAGGTTGGTCAAACGGTTCTGGATGATAAAGGGATTATGGGGCAAATCATTAATGTGTATCCTCATAGTTCACGTGTGATGTTACTTTCTGATAAAGAGCATTCACTATCTGTTCGTCTAGAGCGTACAGGTATGCGGGCGATTGTTTCTGGTACTGGCGATTTAGGTCGCTTGAAAATGGAATATGTTCCAACCAGTGCAAATATTCAGGTTGGCGATAAAGTATTGAGTTCTGGCTTAGGTGAGCATTTTCCAGCAGGTTACGCAGTGGGTACAGTAGCTAAAATTCGCCGTCATAATTCAGGTGAGTTTGCGGAAATTGATATTACTCCAGCTGCTCAGCTCGCAACGGGGCATCATGTTATTGTACTTTTCTCAGACTCATTAGCGAAGGAGCAGCCATATGCCGATCGCTAAATTGAAACGTGAGAAGCGTAATGATCCATTATGGGTAATTATACTCTCTGTAATCGTGGGTTCAGTACTCATGGTTTACCCATTGTCCTACGATATTTCTGGCTGGCGACCATTGTTCATGCTTATGATCATGTTGTTTTGGGTCGTTTGCCAACCAACATGGTGTGGAGTATGGTTTGCATTTGGTATGGGGCTTTTTACAGACTTACTACTTGATGCTCCATTAGGACTAAATGCACTGAGCTTTGTTATTGTTACCTTTGTTACCCGGTTTTTAATACGCGAGCGTCGTATTTTGACTTTCGGTAATTTATGGACAATTGCCACTTTGGTTATTATTGCTCATTTAGCCTTTATGTGGGTGACCCAAACCATGGGAGGTACTCACTTCTCAATTGCTCGCCATTGGCAACCATTAATGACCAGTGTTCTAACTTGGCCAGTAGTTTATTATTGTTTAGCAAAATGGCGCATTTAGTTTTAGCTTCCAGTTCTCCGCGTCGGAGAGAGTTGTTGCAGCAGTTGGGTTTAGATTTTGAAATTTATAGCCCTGATATTGATGAATCTGTTCATGACGGTGAGCTGGTTTATCAATATGTTGAGCGTTTAGCTAGAGAAAAAGCCCAAGCCGTATTAAATATTTTTCCAGATGCTGTGGTTATTGCTGCCGATACAAGTCTTGGGCTTGATGGTCAGATTATTGGTAAACCTGACTCAAAACAGCATGCCTTTGAAATTTGGAAACAATTATCTGGCCGTTGGCATGATGTGTTTTCCGGAATTTGTATTGCGACACAGCAGCAAATCTTGAGTCAGGTGGTGCAAACACAAGTTGAATTTGCGGCCTTAACTACACAAGATATGGAAGACTATTGGGCCACAGGAGAACCTGTAGGGAAGGCCGGTGCGTATGCAATTCAAGGAATTGCTTCGCAATATATTCCCAAAATTCAAGGAAGTTATAGTAATGTGGTAGGACTTCCTTTGTATGAATTTTCACAGTTATTCAAAAGAGTGAAGACATAAGGGGTTGTTGATAATTCTTGATTGAATTGCATTGTCGATGAATAGTGGACAAAGCTACGTTAACAGTCTCTCTGACTCTTTAATAAAAATTTTATAATGCTTTGAGTTTATGTATGTCAGAAGAACTACTTATTAATGTCACGCCTATGGAGTGTCGGGTGGCATTAATCGAAAATGGAACTGTTAATGAGCTGTATGTAGAACGTACAGTTAAACGTGGTTTAGTCGGTAATATCTACAAAGGTAAAGTTGTTCGTGTACTGCCTGGTATGCAAGCGGCTTTTGTTGATATCGGTTTATCTAGAACAGCCTTTTTACATATTAATGATATGGTTTGGCCTCGTTCTCAACCAACGCCTAACGTTTTTGAATTACTTCATCCAGGACAAACGCTTACCGTTCAGGTTATGAAAGATATGCTGGGTACAAAAGGCGCCCGCCTGAGTACAGATCTTTCAATTCCTTCTCGCTATTTAGTTCTCATGCCATATGGTAATCATATCGGGGTTTCTCAGCGTATCGAGTCAGAAGAAGAACGTGAGCGTTTACGTAATATCATCGAAGGTATTCAGGCAGAGCACAATCTACCGGGGAGTGTGATTGTACGTACTGCTGCTGAAGGCGTAGATGATGCTGAGATTGCGCAGGATATGTGTTACCTCAGTAAGCTATGGGAATACATTCAGCGTAAGCAAGTTGACGTTGCAGTACCTTCCTTAATTTTTGAAGAATTACCGCTACCACAACGAATTATTCGTGATTTAGCAAGTGAAGAAACTGCAAAAATTTATGTCGACTCGAGAGAGATTCATGGAAAACTCCGTGAATTTGTAGATGAGTTTGTACCGAATATGCAAAGTCGCTTGATTCATTATCCAGGTGAACGCCCATTATTCGATCTTTATAACGTTGAAGAAGATATTCAAAAAGCGTTACAAACCCGTGTTGCTCTAAAGTCTGGTGGTTATCTAATGATTGACCAGACTGAAGCCATGACTACCATTGATGTGAATACTGGTTCTTATGTCGGTGGTCGTAGTCTTGAAGACACAGTCTTTAAGACGAATATGGAAGCGACTCAGGTTATTGCACGTCAGCTCAGACTAAGAAATCTGGGCGGTATTATCATTATTGATTTTATTGACATGCAAGAAGCCATTCACCGAGAAGAGGTGATGCGTCAATTTGAAAAAATGCTTGAACGCGATCATGCGAAAACCAAAATTACTCAGGTGTCTGAACTTGGTTTGGTAGAAATGACACGTAAACGGACGCGAGAATCACTCGAGCACTTGTTATGTGAGTCGTGTCCAACGTGTCAAGGACGTGGTTTTGTCAAAACAGCAGAGACAGTATGTTACGAAATATTTCGTGAGATATTACGTTATACCCGTGCTTTCGAGTCTACGAGTGGCTTTACTGTTGTTGCGCATCCATCGGTGATTGACCGATTATTAACTGCAGAAGCCCCAGCAGTGGCTGATTTAGAGCATTTTATCAACAGAGTTATTAAATTTCAGGTTGAAAATTTATATACGCAAGAGCAATACGATATCATTTTAAGTTAAAGTTGTAACAAGATATCGCTTAATCCTTGTTACAACTGAAATTTTACTTTCATTCATGAATTTTAAATACTACTTACATACAGTAGCCCTAGACGTTCTCCCTATTTAAAACGTCTTAGCAAACAATAAGAGGTATAACCCATGAATGTAAGTGAAAACTTAATTAGCAACGGTCTTAAACATGTTTTAGAAAGCACGCCAGTAAATAGCTGCTATATGTTGAATGACCAAGGTAAAGAAGTACCGATCACAACTGCAATGATTCGTTCAGTATGTCATCAGTTACTTAATCAGTGCCGCACAATTAAAAAATAAGGGGCCATTTCAAAGCCCCTTAGTTTTTCTTAACCAACCGAATGATGTTTTAGTTGTTTCTCTTCAATAATCTCTTCAAAACGTTGAATCTCGTCTTCAAGATGAGTTAGAAGGTTTTGCATTTTAGGTAAAGCATTTCGACATGCTGTTAAACCTACTTCAAGCTTATCTAGATAGCTCGTCATCGTAATATTGAGTGCTTGCCCGTCCATGACAATAGAAGCTGGGTAGAGCGCATCTAATTTCGCACCATTCCAATAAAGTGGCTCACGTGGGCCTGGTACATTAGAAATCACTAAATTAAACGCTTGGCGCTTAGGAAGCATCCCAGACATGATGTTTAGACCTGCTGGACCATAAACCACAGCACTATAGTTTAAAATCTCATTTGCAGTCATGCGGCTAAAGCGTTGCTTCGAATTTTGCATACTACGACGAATGATTTCGAGTCGTTCTAAAGGCTGGTCTTTATGAGTCCCCAAATTCGCTAGAATCATCGTAATGCGGTTACTCACATCAGAATCATCTGTGCGTAGTGAAGCAGGAACCATGGCAATAAGAGGCTTTTTAGGCAAACTGTTATGACTAATCAGGTATTCACGTAACGCACCCGAACACACAGCAAGCACGACGTCATTAATAGTTACACAAAGTGCTTTAGAAATCTTTCTAAGACGGCTTAATTCAAATGATTGAGCTGCAAAGCGACGTGAAGCACTTACACGCTGATTTAAAATTGAAACTGGAGCTTGAAAAGTCGATACATAGTCGGGATTTTTCCCCATTTCTTTAAAAATGGTTTGTGATAACTCATGCATGACTTTAGGTGTAACTTCAAGTTGTGACTTGATGCCTCCCAAAATACTTTTGATTTTACTGGTACTTGGTTTTGGCACTTTTAAGCGCTTTGTTCTTTTACTTTCTACACACCAAAGGGGAACTACATGTTTTTCTTGTGGGGTCTTGGATAGAGACTTTTCAATTAAGCGCATACCTGCAACGCCATCTACCATGGCATGATGAATCTTAAAGTACATCGCGAAACGATTTCCTTCGATTCCTTCAATAATGTCGCACGTCCAAAGCGGTTTTGCTCGGTCAATTAAAGAACTATGCTGTTGCGAAATATAAACCAGTAACTCACGGATTCGACCAGGATGAGGTAGAGCAATATGACGGAAATGGTGATCAATATCGAATTCTTCGTCTTCATCCCAAAATAAACCATTTAAACGGTTATTGAAGGGAGGGACAGGAATACTTTTTGATTGGCGAATTTCTTCTACTAAATCACGTACAAAAGTTTCAGGGGCATTTTCAGGAATTTCAAATAAAAACAATCCGCCAACATGCATCGGTTGTTGTCTTTTTTCTAGTGATAGAAAAATAAAATCAATAGGGTGTAATGGACGCATAACTTGTTGTGCCTCATGCTTTTTTCTAAGAAGCCCTTAACTGAGCTCTTATTAGAATTATAGAACCGTAAAATTTAGTATATAGCGTTTATTACAGATTAAATATGACTTTGTGTACGAGATATAACTGTAAAAAAAACCACTGATTCATCAGTGGTTTTTTTTATACCAGACTATTTTTTTAAGTTGCCTGCATGTAAGCCACATTCTTTTTGTGTTGCTTCTTCCCACCACCAACGTCCTTCACGTTCATGTTGGTTTGGAAGTACTGGACGAGTACATGGTTCACAGCCAATAGAAACAAAACCACGCTCGTGTAGAGGGTTATATGGAATTTCCATCATACGGATATAACTCCATACTTCGGCGCTAGACCAGTTCGCAAGCGGATTATATTTAATGAGTTGTTTGTCTGGACCAGAGAAACCTGCGTCAGCTTGTACGACAGGAATTTCGGTACGTGTACCCGGACTTTGATCTTTACGTTGGCCTGTAATCCAGCCATCTAAGGTTGCAAGTTTTTTACGCAAAGGCTGAACTTTTCGAATACCACAGCATTCTTGGTGCCCATCTTTAAAAAAGCTAAATAAGCCTTTTTCATTCACCATGCTTTGCACAGCTTCAGATTCAGGAAAGCAAATTTCGATATTAATATTGTAATGCTTACGAACAGTTTCAATAAATTGGTAAGTTTCAGCATGCAAGCGTCCGGTATCAAGGCTAAAAACACGGAAAGGTTTGCCTAAACGTGAAGCCATATCAATTAAGACGACGTCTTCTGCACCTGAGAATGAAATTGCGATTTCACCTTGTTGGCTTAATGCAAGTTCTAAGATCTCGCGTGGGCTTTTAGCTGCATATTCAGCTGCGAGAGCATCAACAATATCAATAGTCGGAATAACGGTCATGGGTGTTCCTGGCAAAAGGCTTGGGCGCATTGAGTTATGAAAAATATTCTAAAGGATAGTAAATAAATTGCTTAGCACTTTAATTTCGATCCTTATGAATAAAATTGATTTGATCAATAACAACGCAAAACTGAAAATCTTAATGGTATGATACAGCAATTTTTAACCAACGTTGGAAGCATTCATGGAAATCGTATGCCTAGATCTTGAAGGGGTTTTAGTTCCTGAAATCTGGATCAATTTCGCAAAAAAAACAGGGATTAAAGAACTAGAAGCAACAACTCGTGATATTCCAGATTATGATGTTTTAATGACTCAGCGTCTGAATATCTTAAAACAACATGGTTTAGGCCTAAATGACATTCAAGAAGTGATTGCTGAGATGGGGCCATTACCAGGTGCCAAAGAGTTTGTTGAATGGGTAAGTACTCATTTCCAACTTGTGATCTTGTCAGATACCTTCTATGAGTTTGCTCATCCTTTAATGAAGCAATTAGGGTGGCCAACAATTTTCTGTCATAAATTAGAGACAGATGAAGAAGGAATGATCACCGCTTATAAACTACGTCAACCAGATCAAAAACGTGAGTCAGTTAAAGCACTTCACGGTTTAAATTTCCGTGTAATCGCGGCAGGGGATTCATATAACGACACAACCATGCTTGGTGAAGCTGATCATGGCTTCTTATTTGATGCACCTGCAAATGTCATTGCTGAGTTCCCTCAGTTCCCAGCAATTCATGGCTATGATGCATTAAAAGAAGCAATCCGTTCAGTTTCGCAGCGTAATATTCCTGCTTAAGAATGGACAATAAAAAAAGGCGCTTTAAGCGCCTTTTTTTATATGTGATAATTTTTAAACTTAGAATTTATAACCAAGTTTTAAGCCATAAGCGATCGCGTTGTTGTCAGAGAACTCTGCAACATATTGATCGCTACCAGCTTGAGCACCAGTTTGTGCTTTAGCATCACCCAACCAGAAGTATTTTACACCACCAGCAATGAAGGTTTGTGGGGTAGGGCTATATTGAACACCTAAACCTACGTTCCAGTAACCTTCTGTTGGGCCTAATGTAGTTACAGGGTTTCCTGCACCAGAGTCCCAACCTACAGAGACATTACCTGCCCATTTTTCATTAAGCTTACGACCTACACCAGCATTAACAGACCATTGATCATCAGCATATTCAACTAAATTAAAACCGTTCGGACGACCAACAAGATTACCCACAGCTTCTGAAACTTTACCAAATTTATATGGTTGAATTGAGAAATCCTTCCAGTTCACCCAACGTACGTTAGCAAATGCAACAGTGTTCGCCATGATACCTGTTTGTAAATCAAGGTTAACAGACTGTGGTGTTGTAATTGTAGTTTTACCAGATGTATTAATTGCTTGAAGTTTAGATGCTGGAACATCTAAACCAGTAAGTACTGAAGTAAGACCAGGGAAGTTTAATAAAGATAGATTTTCATTAATATCCACTTTATGGTCAATTTCAGAGCGATAAGTCACAGATGCTTTAAGCGCAATTTCAGGAATTTGATAAGCTGCACCTGCTAACCAACCAGCGCCTGTAGTTTCTTTAATATTTGCATCATAGCCATTATAAAGGCTATAAGCTTGACCACGTAAACTTACATTACCTTTAACTGTTTGTAATACAGGACCTGCGTAAAAGTTGAAGTTTTTAGTTGGTTGATAACCAAATACAAAAGATAAGTTCTGTGTATCAACTTTAACTTTAGTTCCACCATTACCCAAATAATTATTTGCCGCAGCAAGTGCATCAGCTAAAGCTTTGAATTCTTTACTTGCTAAAACTTCACCTTTTACTAATGCTAAAGTTTGGTCATTAATAGGTGCGTTTTGTGCTTTCAAAATGTCCGTTGCTTTTTTTAGTAACGATGCCATCAACAGCTGCTGCTGATAAAACAGTATCAGTGCCTGGATTCGAAACGAATACGTTGTTACCTGAATATTCTGCATCTGCTCCAAATGGTTGGTCATAGAGTAAACCAAAAGAGAATTTATCGTTAAGTTGTAGTTTTAATGCAGCACTTGGGAAGTAGTAATCATTACCCATATCGTCAATATTACGACGTGTTGCGCTTGTTCCTGCTTCTTTACCCTCTACAGTTGGGTCTAAAACAGAAATACCTGCTTCAAAGTAATTACCTGGTTGTAAGAATGCAGACATTGACTGTCCAGAGCGATCCAAAGCTGCTGCGAAAACCCCAGTTGCAGGCAGCGTTGCCAAAATCATTGCAGTGCTCAGATGTTTTAATTTCATTTTAATCTTTCCTTGAACTTCAAGACATTTTTTTAAAAGTAACAGAGTTAAACCGTTTAAACTGTGTTGCCTTCAAAGCTTTTAATTACAAGTTTCAAAGCTTTGATAACTCCATGTAACAAAAATAGCATAATTACACTAAGAGTAAATCTGTTATATGAACTGGGGAGTACTCATTTTTTATACAAAAAAAGTCAATAAAGAATGAAATGTGGAGAAATTTTTACATTATTAAAATATTTTAAATAATTGATATTTATATTTTTAATCTATTAGTAATAAGCCATGTATTTATGACATTTTTGTCAAAAATCCAAGAAAAATGGTCAAAGATTTTTTTGTAAAAATATGAGTTGATTGATCATGAAGTGAGTATTGGTTATCATTTTTACTGGATAAGTCTAGTTTCTCTACATGTGTATATTATTGATTCCATTTTATATTATTTAAAATAGAGCATAAATCAGTATTTATTTTTTACCATTTGATCAATTTTTAGGTGTTTTCAGCAGATAAGTTTAACCGGCTAAAATACAAAGAATGAACCAAATTAAAAGTATGAATACAATTATTCCGTTTTAGAGTTAAAACAAACCGTTAAAGGGGATATAACTTTTCATCAAATTCTTCAAGTTTGGGAAACTTTAAAGGTTCGAGCTGGTCGAGGTGAGTAAGGTACGTTATATAGTCCTCAAGAATGGTTTCTCGTGCTTCTTGGCTAATATAAGGTACATGATAGGCAATGAATGGTGGAAGAACTTCAAAGCCAGTATAAGCTAAGGTACCGCGTTGAATAGGTGATAGATAATGCTCTATTGGTCCGTGAATAGAGTTCTCGCCAAACATATGCATTCTACCGCCCAGTGTTAAACAGAGCATTGCTTTTTTACCCCCCATACCACCATGGTTATAAAAGCGTTTTCCGCCATAAAAAAGTCCTGAAACGAATACGCGATCAATCCATCCTTTTAAAATTGCTGGGACAGAGGTCCAGTAAAGAGGAAAGTTTAAAATGATCAAATCTGCTCGTTTTACCTTTTCAATTTCCGCTTGAATATCAGGTGCTAGAAGGTTTTGCTTGGTGGCATTACGCTGTTCTAATGCGTAGTTGAAATAGTCGGGCTGATTGAGCTCTAAAAAATCCTCTTTAGAAGCTACAGGGTTGAACTGCATTGCATACAAGTCAGAAACTTCTACATGATGACCCAGCTTTTTAAAGGTTTGCTGGGCTGTCGTTTTCAATGATGCTGTAAAAGACTGTGGCTCTGGATGAGCATGAACAATCAGGATATTCATAAGGTGACCTGTATTCTTTTCAGAAATTGTGCTGTCTAGCGCGATTCAGTAGATTCCGCTTTGAACAACTATGCATCAATTTAAAAACGTGGCATAGTTCATGAACTGACAGTTTTTACCATTTGACGCCACAATTATGATTGCTAATGGATCACGCATGAATCCAGAATTACCCGGAACTTATATTAATTTATTAGTTGATATGGTTAAGCGCTGGAATATCTCGGGTGATCAGCTTCTAGATGGAAGTGGCATAACATTAGAACAATTAACCAAACCCTATTGGTATGTTGAATTTAATGCTTTAAACAAACTTCTTGAACATGCTATTGAACTCACTCATGAGCCAGCATTGGCGGGTTATTTGGCTTTGGAAATGAAAGCATCTTGTTATGGTTCGGTGGGTATGGCGGCCATGGTCTGTGCAAATTTAGAAGAAGCCCTAAAAACACTTGAACAATTTATTGGATCACGTTGTGATGCATTTAAGCCAGAGTTAAAACAAGAACAAGATTATATTTACTGGTCTATACGCCAGCCTTTGAAAGCTTTTCAGTTGAGTCTAAATGCTACTATTTTTTTGTTATTAGGTTTTGTTCAAATTGCGAAGCATCTAACAGGATTATCTTCTTTAGGTACCGTTAAGTTAAATATGTCTGAACCCCTCAGTTTTTCAAAACTAAAAGCCGAATTGGGTGTAAATTGTTCATTTAATGAAAAACAGAATGTCTGGATTTTTCCAAAAGAATATTTATCGCAGTCTATCCTAACAGCCGACCCGATGCTTGCACCTTTACTAAAAGCACAGTGTAAAAAAGATATCGATAAATTGAAGTTACGCAGCGGATGGAAAGCAGAAATTAGCCACGTAATTAAAAAATTATTGATGAATAGTCAGGGGGAAATATTAAAAGTTAAGCAAGTCGCTCAGATGATGAATATGTCAGAGCGGAGCCTACAGCGTTATTTGGCAACTGAGAATACAAGTTTTTCAGCATTAGTTGATTTAACTCGAAAAGAACATGCGCATAATCTTTTAGAAAATAGTGCAACATCAATTGAAACTGTGGCCTTAAGTTTAGGCTATGCCGATACACCCCATTTCACTCGTGCATTTAAGCGCTGGATGGGTGTAACACCGAAGTATTATCAAACTCAGTTAAAACTAAAAAATTTAGATATAAGTGAATAATCAAGAAGACCACAAATTTGAAAGTGGTCTTCTAACCCTATTTTAATTTGTTAACTCTTGTTTTGATGAAAGTGTATGAATTACTTCAAAATAGCTCGGTGGAGTGGGCACATGCCCACGTTCTCTTAATATTTTGTGCATACGCGGTAATTTAAAATATGGAACAGACGCCATTAAATGATGTTCCATATGGTAATTGACATGAATAGGGGCCACAAAGCTTCTCGCGATCCACCCAGCTTTGGTTGTTCGAGTATTGGTTAAAGCAGTATTGCTGGTTTGCATACCAGCATGTTCTGCCATAGAGCGAATACGTAAAAAAAGTGGGAATGGGGTTAAATAAGCCAGAGGCCATAACCAATAAAAACGTTGCTGACCAAATGCTTTTAGAACACCATAAAGTGCCAGATTGGTTGCAATAGCGCCCGTACTGTTTTTTGCAATACTCTTTGCATAGTCAACGAAATTTTTATGACTGCGGTCTAACCAGATTTGATCATTGGCAACAGTCCATTTCATGATATCCAGATCCATTAAAACTCGACCTAAGCTAAACTTTAATCCAGTCATACCTGTTAAGTCGCGTAAGAATTTACGAGTCAGAGACTTTTTACTGACAGGAAAACCAGCAACTAAAGAAAGATCTGGATCATCTGGAGTAGAGGTTTTTGCATGGTGACGAACATGGTGTACACGATATTTTTGAAGATCATTCCAGATTGGGCGGGCGCATAGCCATTCACCTACGAAATCATTTATTTTCTTATTTTTGAACAGACTTTTGTGAGACGCATCGTGCATTAAAATTGCGAGGCATAACTGACGACCAGCCAAGATTGCTAAGGCAAGCATACATGCTAATAATTTACCCCAACTCGGTAAGTAGTCCCACATCATGATTAAGCTAGCGAATGTTCCACCAATAACAGCCCATGTACTGGCAACAGCCCAAGCACCATAGACATCTGAAGGTTCTGTAAGCTCTTGTATTTCTTCTCTACTAAATAGGTCCGTAACACTTACCTGTGTATTCATTTTTATTCTCCCAAATTAGAGTTCGGTATCTATATTTTATATTACAACTATAGTCATAAAAATTTAAAAAGTGAAATATTTGTTTGTAAAAAAATAAATCAGATGACTATAGATTTAATTCTTGTTCATATATTTTTTTCCAAAGTTTTTGGCCGATTGCGTCTAGCTGTTGTACATCTTGAGCAAATTGATTACGCGCAGACTCATTTACAAATGGTGCTGGTAATAGAGGGTCATTCATGAGTAAAGCAATCGTTTCCCTACCTAAAAGAAGGGCTTTAACTGCTGCATCATTTAAGGAGAGATGAGTATAGTTTTCAAGCCAGTGTGTGATATCTCGACTATACATTTCATAATTTTTTTCGAGTTGTTTGGTATCCCATAAAGAAAAAATTTGCTTAAGCGTTGAGGGTTCGAAATGCTGAATAATACAAATTTTTGCTTCTTTCTCTAGTCCAGCTAAAACAAGCTCCTCACAGGTTTTTTCAAAACTATAAGCTAAATTGTCTGGGCGGATGTAAATACCTGTTTCTAATTCTTTAAAACCAAATTGACGCAGTACACGTTCACGTTTTTTTAGAGCAGTTCGGTCTATACGACCCAGTGTGCCTGTAAACACAGCAATATAATGTTGCTGCCATTCTTTAGTTTGTTTAATACCATTTTTACGATTGAGAATTACTTTTGCCCAATCTTTCGTAGAAGGTGAAAGTTGATAGATTCCGCGTTCTACGCTTTCGATCATTCCTTCATTTAACAAACGAGTTGTCGCAACTCGAATACCATTTTCACTTAAGTTAAACAGTTTGGCTGCCACCAAAATTTGTTTAATACTCAGCTGAGGGTACGCAGAGGAAAGAAAGAGATCGATAATCAGATGACGTGCGTTGATTTTAGTATTTTTCATTCTGTTTAAATTTTAAATATAAATGACATATGCTTGAAATAATATCATGTTTATTTGATGTTTTTAGATGGTTTGTTGGATTGCTTGAGCGTGAGAGCTTTTATTTATAACTAGAAGACGATTTGTTATTGATTAGATTTTATCTTTTTACGATAGTTAACCTAAGTTTGTCATAATGATGTGATACATTATTGCACTTTAAATAATCGGCCTTTAATTAAAGGCAATAACCAAAATGCTAGAAATGATCTGATATTGAACATGAATTAGGCCAAAGTGTTGGTTTATCCATGATATAAAACAAATTTTTAGACCTTTCTAGTGATTAACTTTTTGAGCAAGTGATGGAAAATTTTGAAGTTATAAAAGCACTATTTCTAGGGTTTGTTGAAGGTTTAACTGAATTTTTACCAATTTCCAGTACTGGCCATTTGATTTTATTTGGTCATATTATCGATTTCCATTCAGATGGTGGTCGTGTATTCGAAGTAGTGATCCAGTTAGGTGCTATTTTGGCAGTGTGCTGGTTATATCGACAAAAAATTATTAACTTGATTAAAGGCTTCTTTAGTGGCGATGTAGAGTCGCGTCATTTTGCTTTTAGTGTATTAATTGCTTTTTTCCCAGCAGTGATTATTGGCGTTTTAGCTGTCGATTTTATTAAAAGTGTTTTGTTTAGCCCAATTGTGGTTGCGATTGCCCTCATTGTCGGTGCACTCATTATTTTCTGGGTTGAATCTAAACAGTTTGAGCATAAAACACTAGATGCGACAAAAATCACGTTTAAGCAGGCACTTTTAGTCGGTCTTGCTCAATGTGTTGCGATGATTCCGGGAACTTCTCGTTCAGGTGCGACAATTGTAGGCGGGATGTTTGCAGGTTTATCACGTAAAGCCGCAACAGAATTTTCGTTCTTCCTTGCAATGCCGACCATGTTAGGGGCAGCGACATTTGACTTAATTAAAAATGCTGATGTGTTGACCTCAGACAATATGATTAATATTGGTGTTGGTTTTGTTGCAGCATTTATTGCAGCTTTATTTGTAGTAAAGGCACTGGTACTTTTTGTTGAGCGCCATACGCTACGCGTATTTGCTTGGTACCGTATTGTGCTCGGTGTCATTATTTTGATTGCAGCAATGTTCTTTAACTTATCTGCTTAATAGTCAGACTAAGTGAAAAAAACCTAGAATCTTCTAGGTTTTTTTATGCCTAAAAATAGTTTTAACTTGCTTATTTATACAAAGTACTACCAAGAAACGCTTTTTCCTTTTAGTTTGATTGATATAGTAAATCTTAAATAGCCTGTAAAAAATAAAGCAATGCAACAGAATGATCTGATGAAAAGTTTGGTAGAGGCTTTTTTATATTTAGCTCCTCAAGAAGGGCTATATCCCACCTATATTTCAAATATCACTCTTGTGAGGGTAGATCATTCCACACAACCTGTTGCTGTATTACAAGAGCCTTCAATTGTTTTAGTCATACAAGGTGTAAAGCGTGGTTATATCGGGAAAGATATTTTTCAGTTTCAACAAGGCCAGTGTTTGCTGATCTCGATCGCTATCCCTTTTGATTGCGATACATTGGTTGAAAATGAACCGATGCTGGCAATTGCGATTAAATTTGAATCACAAATGATGGCTGATTTAGCCACTAAAATGAACAAAGAGCAGCAGTTATCTATAGATGAACTTGAAAAAAGAGATATAAAGCTCAGCTGTGGTTTAAATATTATAGAAATGAACTCTGTTATATCTGAAGTTGCTTTACGTTTGTTGCATTTACTTCGTTCTAAACAAGACACCGCAATATTAGGAGAGCAGATAAAACGAGAACTCATTTATCGGGTTTTGCAGGCCGGTAGTCGTGATTTAATCGAAAATCTTTCGGCTATGATAAGTCGAAATAGTGTGATTTATACAATTTGTGAAATTATTCAAAGAGATTACTATCATAATTTAACGGTTCAGGAACTCGCTAAACAAGCAGGAATGAGTGTCTCTCTTTTTCATCAAGCGTTTAAGAAAGTCACGAACTATTCTCCATTACAGTACATTAAGATTACTCGATTACATAAGGCACGTGATTTAATCTTAAATAATCAAATGGGTGTTGCTGAAGCCGCCTATCAGGTTGGGTATGTAAGTGCTTCACAGTTTAGTCGAGAATTCAAACGGCTGTTTGGAGTCCCACCTAAATCTTCGATGAATTAAAGTAAATCAATACATTTAAAATATAAACCAAACATGGAGCATATCAATGAGTCTTCCAACAACCATGAAAATTGTTGAAATTACGGTTCCCGGCGGACCTGAGGTCTTAAAACTTCAAGATTCAGATGTTCCAGTACCTCAAGCAGATGAAGTGTTAATTGAGGTAAAAGCTGCTGGAATTAACCGTCCAGACGTATTGCAGCGTATGGGTTTATACCCAATGCCTAAAGGTGTTACGCAAATTCCGGGTCTTGAAGTCGCTGGGGTCGTGGTTGCTGTAGGTGACCAAGTGCAACAGTTCAAAGTTGGAGACAAGGTTTGTGCTTTAACCAACGGTGGTGGTTATGCTGAATACTGTGCTGTCACTGCAACGCAAGTATTGCCAATACCTGAAAATCTAACATTTACCCAAGCTGCTGCGATTCCGGAAACATTCTTTACAGTTTGGGCAAACCTGTTTGATATCGGCCGTTTAAAAGAAAACGAAACAGCACTGATTCATGGTGGTGCAAGTGGTATTGGGACCACAGCTTTAACGATTTGCCATGCTTTAGGGATTAAAACTTTTGCTACAGTTGGAAGTGAAGATAAAGTTGCAGCACTCTCTAACTTAACGACTGCAATTAACTATAAAACCCAAGATTTTGAGCAAGAAATTTTGAAACACACTCAAGACCAAGGTGTTGATGTGATTTTGGATATTGTGGGTGGTTCATATTTCTCGAAAAACTTAAATCTATTAAAACGTGATGGTCGACTTGTGATTATTGGTTTTATGGGCGGTCGAATTGCAAAAGAATTTGATTTACAAAAATTGATTTTAAAACGTGCAACTATTACTGGCTCAACTATGCGAGCACGTAATAGCCAAGAAAAAGCCCAGATTGCTCAGTCATTACATGAACATGTGTGGCCGTTATTAGAGCAAGGCAAGTGCTTACCGCAAATCTATAAAACTTATGATTTTTCAGATGTACAAAGTGCCCATGCATGTATGGAACAAGGTGACCATATTGGAAAGATCGTTTTAGAGATTAATACCTAATTTAATCTGTGACAATTTAGGTGAACGTCATGTTTGCCTAAACTGAAATTTATAATTATTAATTGTGCCTATTTCTATATAAAAATTGCCAAATTCTATTGGCGTGTTGCACCAGTTTCTTGATCTAAATATACATGTACTAAGAAATAATAACTGGCTTAAAGCTGTTATTTCGTTCTTCAATTCTAAAGGATGGTAACAATGAATACCCCAGCATCAAATGATAAAAATCCGACCCCAGATTTGGCAGAAGATAATGCATTCTTCCCATCACCATACTCACTAAGCCAATATACTTCGCTTAAAACAGATTACGACGGGACGACTTACCCAACGCCGTATACAGGTAATAAAAAGGTCTTAATGATTGCAACCGATGAGCGTTATATCCAGATGCAAAACGGTAAGTTCTTTTCTACCGGAAACCATCCAGTAGAAATGCTTTTGCCAATGTTTCATTTAGATAATGCGGGTTTTGAAATTGACGTTGCGACACTTTCCGGTAATCCAGCCAAGCTTGAAATGTGGGCAATGCCAAAGCAAGAGCAGGTGGTATTAGATACTTTTCATAAATATGCAGATAAATTAAAAAATCCGCTAAAACTTGCCGATATTTTAGAAAATGCAGTGGGGAAAAACTCACTATACGCAGCTGTATTTATTCCGGGTGGGCATGGTGTTTTAGCTAAGATTCCACATAGCGTGGATGTCAAAAAAGTTCTGAAATGGGCAATTGAACAAGACAAATTTATTATTACTTTATGTCATGGTCCAGCTTCGCTGCTTGCTGCGGCAGTAGATGAACAGCCTGAGAATTATATTTTTAAAGATTATCAAATTTGTGTATTCCCTGATTCATTAGATAAGGGGGCAAATATTGATATCGGTTATATGCCGGGAGCTTTACCATGGTTAGTCGGTGAGAACCTTGAAAAACTCGGTGTGAAGATTTTGAACACTGGCATTACAGGACAATGTCATAGAGATCGTAAATTATTAACAGGTGATAGTCCGCTTGCTTCTAATAATTTAGGAAAACTTGCAGCTGAAACATTGCTGGCTGAAGTGAAGGATTAATTAAATGCGTGCGCCCTGCGGGACTCGAACCCACGTCGGTCGCTTAGGAGGCAACTGCTCTATCCAGTTAAGCTAAGGGCGCATAATTTTATGATTATAAACAAAAAAGCTATTGCTAAGGCAATGGCTTTTTTCATGTTTTAGGTATTAAAAATTTTGTCATAGTGGTTAATAAAAAGTTAAACCACTCAAAGGTTTTAGAACTGTTTATGTCTTATATAAAATAGAGTTTATAAAGCAAAAAAATCACAAAAAATTCATGTTTGCCTTTCTATGATCTGAAGCAAAACACGAGAACATTCAAGGCAAGCAATCGGGTAAGTGAAGCTATTTTCAGAAAGGTTGTTTGTTAAAGAATCAGATTTGGTTACAGCATAATTTAAAAGGTCATAACATGAAAAAAATTGATGAACAGGACTTATCTAGAATTATTGAAATGGCATGGGAAGATCGAACCCCATTTGAAGCAATTGAGCGAGAGTATGGCTTGCGTGAAAGTGAAGTTATTCGTTTAATGAGATATAACTTAAAATCGAGCAGTTTCAAACTCTGGCGCAAGCGTATGGCAGGGCGTAAAACTAAGCATCAGCAATTACGTTCACCAGAAGTTGAAAGAGCTTACTGTTCTCGTCAGTATAAATATGCTTAAGACTATCAAATATAATCAATTGAAAGACAACTGATTCAACAATGAAGAGGAGTGTTGAATCAGTTAAAACAATCGGGTGAAATATTTACTTATTTGAGCGGGCTTGTCGTTTACATCTTTCAGAGCAATATTTTACTTCTTCCCAGCAACGTTCCCATTTTTTTCGCCAGTCAAAAGGGCGTTGACAATAGACACATATTTTCTGAGGTAGATGCTGTTTTTTCATGATCTTAAAGCTCATCAAGTTGATGAATAAGTAACTTTGCATGCTGCATGACAGAAGCTTTATCTTTCATACGATCAATGTTTTTATATACCATCGCCATTCTGGGATTTTGACGAAATATGGCCTCATGCTGGCTCATAAAATACCAATACAAGCTGTTAAATGGGCAACTGTCTGGTTCAGTTTTGGTTTTGACGTTATATGTACAGTGCTGACAGTAATTTGACATTTTATGTATGTAATTACCTGATGCAGCATAGGGTTTACTTGCCATGATGCCACCATCTGCATACATGGCCATGCCTAATGTATTCGGTAATTCGACCCATTCATAAGCATCTACATAGACTGCTAAATACCATTCGCAAATTTCTGATGGATTTACACCTGCTAAAAGCGCAAAGTTGCCTGTAATCATTAAACGCTGAATATGGTGAGCATAGCCATGTTCAAAGGTATTTCTGAAACACTCGGCCATACATGCCATTTTTGTATCACCCGTCCAGTAATATTGTGGCAGCGGCGTGCTGGCATAAAGGGTATTTTGATCGCTATAGTTAGGCATAGATAACCAATAGATTCCACGCACATATTCTCGCCATCCTAATATCTGACGAATAAATCCTTCTACTGCATTTAAGGGGGCCTGTCCGTTGTAATAGGCTGTTTGAGCAGCGTCGCACACTTCTTGTGGCAATAACAATCCACAATTTAAATAAGGCGAGAGCAGACTATGAAACATAAAATCTGAACCATAAACCATGGCATCTTGGTAATCGCCAAAGTGGGGTAGGTTGTTAGAAATAAAATGGTCTAAAGCAAGTAAGGCATTTTGGCGGGTTGTTGCCCATTGAAAGGAATTGAGATTGCCCATATGTTGAGAAAATTCTTTCTTGACCAGTTGAATAACATCTATATCAATTTGATCATACTCAAAGGTTAATTTTGGTGGCAAAGGTGGATTGCCTGACCACGCTTTTCGATTGGCTTGATCAAAGTTCCATTGCCCGCCTATGGGTTGTTGGTCATGCATTAAATAGTGAGTTTGCTTGCGCATTTCTCGGTAAAAGTATTCCATCCTTAGCGTTTTATATTTGTTTGCCCATTGCTTGAATTGTTCTACGGTACAAAAGAAGCGATCATCTTCTAAACAAATAACAGGTAGTTTTAGTGAGTTAGACCATGAAGTATCGATTTCATGTTGTAAGCGATACTCACCACATTGGGTAACGACGAGAGTATTTGCCGAGAAGTGTTGCTGCTGCAAAGCAATAAAGTCGACTAACTTTTTTATATGACTTTCGCGCTTAAATGTGTGATAACGGATTTTCCAGCCCTGTGCTTTTAATTCTTTTGCAAAGTGTCGCATTGCACTAAAAATCAGCGCTATTTTTTGTGGATGATGAGCAACATAAGATGTTTCCTCAAGTACTTCAGCCATCAAAATAATGTCTTCATTCTGGTTTAAATACTTGAGCGTTGCGAGTTGGTGATTTAATTGATCACCCAGAATTAAACCAAATCGCATATTTTTGCTTCATGAGATGGAACTAAAACTAGTCTAAATTTTCAGAGATCAATTTTATGTGAAGCAGTGCTTCTAAGTTCATCACTGGTCAGTTAACTATAAAGTCATAGATATAACTTAAAAGCATAGCATGCGTGAATAAAATGTGATTTTAATCAAAAAGATACAAATTAAATAAATTGAAGATGTTAGCCAGTATGCGTAAGATTTTTGAAAAATATGTTTTAAGTCTGATCCTTTTGAAGGAGCTATAGAGGCCGTCGAAAGGTTCTTCACTCGAGTATATAAATGAATACCAACAACCATCCTATTGCTTATATTTTTCAGCAGCAACAACTTTTGGTTGATGCGAATTTTAATTTGCCTTGTCTTAAACAGCAGGAACATGATTTATATATACAAGCAGACCCTCAAGTAATAGCAAGAGATTTCCAAGAAGGTGAACCTATACCAAATGGATATCAGTTCATACCTATTCGCCAACTCTTACAGTATTGGACTAAACCGCAGTTTGAACAGGCGAGTCGTGCTTTTCAGTTACTGGAGTGGCGTCGTAATCATCAGTTTTGTAGTCGTTGCGGACATAAAACCCAGCAGCATAGGACTGAATATTCTATGACTTGTCCAGCATGTAGTTTTAGTCAATATCCTAGAGTTAACCCTTGTGTGATTACTATTATTACACGTGGAGAGAACGAGATTTTGCTGGCTAAAAATGTCAGAAATACAACCCAGATGTACAGTTTAATCGCTGGCTTTGTCGAGGTAGGGGAAACACTAGAAGATGCCGTTCGACGTGAAACATTAGAAGAAGTTGGATTGCACATTAAGAATATTCAGTATTTGGCGAGTCAACCATGGCCATTTCCGAGTAACTTAATGTTGGCTTTTAAAGCTGAATATGAAGCGGGCGAAATTGAAATTCAGGAGAAAGAACTGAGTGATGCTCAATTTTTCAAACTTGATCAATTACCTGAAATTCCATTTAAAGGCAGTATTGCGCATGCAATGATTATGCATGTTATTCATGGCACACCTGTGGCTGATGATACGAAACAGTGGCTCTAAAAGACATTCAAATATGGTTTTAATCTTAGAGCCTTAAATAAAAAAGCCATTGTCTCGACAATGGCTTTTTTCATGTTTTAAGTACAAATGTTCAGATTATTGTTCTTTAGCATTGAGTACTTTAAACAAAATAAACATAAGAACAATCCAGATCGGAATCATCATTACAGACTCTTTAAAGCCTTGACTCCACATAATGTAGAGTACAACAGCAATGAAACCTAAAACCAAATAGTTACTAAATGGTGCCCAAAGTGCAGGGAAGTGAGTTTTTTGACCGAGTTTTTTCATTGCTGATTTAAACTTAAGGTGAGTCATACTGATCATCGCCCAGTTCAACACCAATGCGCCAACTACAATGTACATTAAGTGGCTTAAAGCATCTTCAGGTACAAAGTAATTTAAAAGAACACAGCCAAAAATAAGTAATGCAGACAACAAAACTGCTGGTACAGGTACACCTTGTTTGTTTACTTTCTTGAAGATTTTTGGCGCATTACCTTGTTGAGCTAAACCGTAAAGCATACGGCTATTGGCAAACATCCCGCTGTTATAAACAGAGAGGGCAGCGGTTAAAATAATAAAGTTAAGTAAGTGTGCAGCCCAACCAATACCCATTTGACTAAAGATCATAACAAATGGACTTTTATCGAGACCGCCAAGATCTAATTGGTTCCATGGCACTAATGAAAGTAAAATTGCCAATGAACCGATATAGAAAATCAAGATACGGAAAACAACTTGGTTAATTGCTTTTGGAATGGTTTTTTTCGGATCTTTTGCTTCTGCCGCAGCCATACCAATCAGTTCAATACCACCAAAGGCGAACATCAAGAAAGCCAACATGTAGAACAGGCCACTAAAGCCATTTGGAAAGAATCCACCATGTGTCCAAAGGTTGCTAAATGAAATGCTTGAACCTACATCTGCTGTAAATAGCAAGTAAAGTCCAAAAATAATCATTGAGATAACCGCAACAACTTTAATAATAGCGAGCCAGAATTCGGACTCACCATAAAATTTGACGTTTGTTAGATTAATTGCCGTAATCACGACAAAGAAAAATAAGACAGACGTCCACGCTGGAATATGAGGCCACCAATAATTAATATATTTGGCTACCGCAGTAAGTTCGCTCATCGCGACCAGAACGTAGAGTATCCAATAATTCCATCCAGCTAAAAATCCGGGAAATTTCCCCCAATATTTATAAGCAAAATGGCTGAACGATCCTGCAACAGGTTCTTCAACAATCATTTCTCCCAAATGACGCATAATCAAAAATGCGATTAAGCCGCCAATGGCATATCCTAAAATAATGGATGGTCCCGCAGATTGAATCACTTGCGCCGAGCCTAAAAATAATCCGGTACCAATTGCTCCACCCATAGCAATTAATTGGATATGTCGATTTTTTAGTCCTCGTTGCAGTGTAGAAGATTCGTTGGTCAAAGGTCTTCACTCACTATGAATAAGTAAATTATTCTAATAGATGGATTTATTTTAGCCTAGACTACAAATTAACAAGCGGTGACTGAAAAGTAACACTAAAAAATATTTAAAATCATTAACTTGCTTTTAATAATGCAAAAATGATTGAAAAATATTCTAAAAATATATTTTTTGATAGACTCTTTTTTTCATGATTTTGCTTAATTCGGTCATTGCGAGCATGAATCTAAATTCTCAAAATAAGTCTGCGTCAATACGATTGATGTATAAAAGCATAACGCTATCTCTAGATCACAAAACGATTTAAGATGAAGTGAATGACTAAACAAGTCTGTTTGTTTCGAGATATAAAAACACAATAGTAAGGATAACAGTTGATATGAGCTCAGTACCGCAAATTAAAATTCCAGCAACTTACATGCGTGGTGGAACCAGTAAAGGTGTATTTTTTAAACTTGATGATTTGCCGGAAAGAGCTCAGGTGGCAGGTCAAGCAAGAGATCAACTCTTACTACGTGTCATTGGTAGCCCAGATCCTTATGGAAAGCAAATTGATGGAATGGGTGGAGCGACTTCAAGTACCAGTAAAACTGTTATTTTGGCTAAAAGCACCCAGCCAGATCATGATGTCGACTATTTATTTGGACAGGTTTCAATAGATCAGCCCTTTGTGGACTGGAGCGGTAACTGCGGTAATTTGACTGCTGCGGTTGGCTCTTTTGCGATTTCAAATGGTTTGGTTGATGCAGATCGTATTCCAGAAAATGGCCTATGCACGGTTCGAATCTGGCAAAAAAATATTCAGAAAACCATTATTGCACATGTCCCTATTACCAATGGTCAAGTTCAAGAAACTGGTGAGTTTGAACTGGATGGGGTGACTTTCCCTGCCGCTGAAGTTCAAATTGAGTTCTTAGATCCTGCCGATGATGGTGAAGAAGGCGGCGATATGTTCCCAACAGGGAATGTTGTTGACCAACTAGATGTTCCTGATATTGGCAGTTTTCAAGCGACATTTATTAATGCAGGTATTCCAACCATTTTCTTAAATGCAGAAGATTTAGGATACCAAGGTACAGAGTTGCAAGATCATATCAATAGTGATGCAACTGCGCTGTCACGTTTTGAAAAAATTCGTGCGTATGGTGCTGTGCAAATGGGGTTAATTAAAGATATTTCAGAAGCAGCTGCACGTCAGCACACACCAAAAATTGCTTTTGTCTCTAAGCCGAAAAACTATACAGCTTCAAGCGGTAAGTCCGTTTCAGAAAGCGATGTCGACTTACTGGTTCGTGCTTTGTCGATGGGTAAACTTCATCATGCCATGATGGGTACAGCAGCTGTAGCAATTGGTACTGCTGCTGCTATTCCGGGCACATTGGTAAATTTAGCAGCTGGTGGTGGAGAGCGTGAAGCAGTGCGTTTTGGACATCCATCTGGAACATTACGTGTTGGTGCTCAAGCTGAACTTGCAAATGGCCAATGGGTGGTAAAAAAAGCCATTATGAGTCGTAGTGCACGTGTCTTAATGGAAGGCTGGGTTCGAGTTCCGGGCGACAGTTTCTAAAAGTTATTTAAATGAAAGAGCCTCTCTACTATAGAGAGGCTCTTTTGCATGTGGCATCCATAACACATCACGCACTTTTTACAGCGAATCGTGTATGATGTAGTACACGAATGTTTCATAACATTTAATAAAATTTCTCTACTGATTTTACGAGGCGACTGTGTCATCACTCTCTCAAGTTAATGCGGATGTTTTAAAACAAGCTCAACAACGTATTCAACAAGATTTATTGACAACACTCGCTGCATTTTCAATTCCTGAACCTTTAAAAAGCGCAGTACACCATGCCGTTATGCTTGGTGGAAAACGTGTTCGTCCGGCTTTGTGTTACGCCACAGCTTCTTTACAAGATAATCCAAATTTTGCTGCCGCTCGCCGTGCTGCAGTTGCAGTTGAACTTATTCATTGTTACTCGCTAGCGCATGATGACTTGCCTTGTATGGACAATGACTTGCTTCGTCGTGGTCAGCCAACGTGTCATGTAGCATTTGGTGAAGATACGGCTTTACTTGCAGGCGATATTTTACAATCAATGGCTTTTGAGGTTTTAGGTAGCCGTTTGTTTGATGAGCAAGGGCAGGGAACTGATGCTGCAATTGTATTAAAGCAAATTCAAATTTTAGCAACAGCCAGCTCTAAAATGGTTTGTGGGCAGGTTTTAGACCTACAAGCTGAAGCTAAACAAATTTCTCAAGACGAACTAGAAAATATCCATCGTAATAAAACGGGGGCGCTTATTCAGGCGGCTATTATGATGGGGGCAGTGACACTTTTCTCTGGAACGGATCAGGCAATTCCAAAATTGCGCCAGTATGGACAAGCGATTGGACTGGCTTTTCAGGTGCAAGACGATATTTTGGACATTACCTCAAGCACTGAAACTCTAGGTAAAACTGCGGGTAAGGATGAACAAGTACAAAAGTCGACTTATCCTGCTTTAATGGGACTTGAGCAAGCACAGGTTTATGCAAAAGAGTTGCATGACCAAGCTTTTGAGGCTTTAGCGCATTTTGGTGAAAATGCAAAAGAGTTAGTTGAGATTTCACAGTTCCTTTTAGCCCGTACCAACTAATATAAAATCAAATTAATAATCCTGCTTGTATTCATATTGAATGAATAAAGGAGATAAGAATGAATGGTGATCAGCTCCATCAAGCTGCAATAGATATTGCGCGTAATCTTCCTTTTAGTGAGCAAAGCCAACCCTTTGGTCCAGAATGCGACGTCTTTAAAATTTTAGAAAAGATGTTTTTATTAGTAGGGGAAGGAACGGGCACAAAAATGATTACTGTTAAATGTGATCCATATAAAAGTCAGGAATATCAAGAGCTTTATCCTTTTATTATTCCAGGGTATCACATGAATAAAAAACACTGGATCTCTATTACTCCGCATAAAAACTTAACACGTGATTTACTTCAAGATTTGATTCGCGATTCTTATGACTTGGTTGTAAAAAAGCTCCCTTTGAAAGATCAGAAAAGATTAAACAACCAATAATACTCAATATAAAAACGGCGACATGATTGTCGCCGTTTTTATTTCAATGACTTATTTGAAGCAATTAAATTAATTATGTTTTCCCATAATGCCACGAATTGTATTTAAAACATCGGCAGGTAACACAACAGTTTTGGCATTGCTTGATTTCGCCATCTCTTGCATTGCTTTAACGTATTGTTCACCTAACAGGTAGGCAACAGGTGTTTCTTTATCGCCCACTGCGCTTGTTACCATTTCAATCGCTTTTTGAGATGCTTCTGCTAAGACAACTTGTGCTTCTGCATCACGGCGTGATGCTTCTAAACGGCCATCAGCTTCTAAAATTGCAGCTTGTTTCTCACCGTCAGCTCTGGTTACTGTGGCACGACGTTGACGTTCAGCAGCAGCTTGCGCTTCCATGGCAGCTTGCATGGTTGAAGATGGTTGAATATCTTGAATTTCTACGGTTTTTAAAGTGATACCCCAATCTGAAATATCATCAGAAATCGCAGCTTTGAGTTTAGCTTTAATGTGATCTCGAGATGATAAAGCATCATCTAGATCCATTTCACCGACAATTGAACGTAGAGAAGTCTGTACAAGGTTTTGAATTGCCCAAGTATAGTTTTCAATGCCGTACACTGCTTTTTCTGGAGTAGTCAAATTGATATAGGCTACTGCATTCATAAGCAATACAGCATTATCACGGGTAATCACTTCTTGAGATGGAATATCCAGCACAATATCTTTAGTGGTAACTTTATAAGCCACTTCGTCAATATAAGGAATAACGAAGTTAAGCCCCGGATTAAGCGTGGAATGATATTTCCCTAAACGCTGAACAATCCATTTATAACCTTGAGGAACAATACGTACCCCTTTAAAAATGGTAACTGCAACAAAAGCCAAAAAGGCTAAAACAATAATGGTACCAACTGGCATGAAAATAACCTCTCTTTATCTTTAATGTTTATGAAGTACTGTGGGGCTGAACAATTAAGTCATTACCCGAAATATCAATGACTCGAACCCGATCACCGACTTTCACAGGGGTGGTGCTTCGACAGTTCCATTCATCGGCCCCTAAAATAGGCATAGGGAAACGAACAATAATTTGGTCATGAGCGAGTTCGGTCTGAATCACCATACCGATTTGCCCAATGGTGGCTTCACGAGGTAAACCCGCTTTAGTTTTATCAATCGACAATGGTTTAATAAATTTGAACCAAAGAATAGTGCACAGCACCGATAAAATAATCCACAATACAATTTGTGTTGTCAGGCTAATATCAGGAAATAGCCAATAGAGAAAGCAAACCATAATGGCTGCAATACCAAACCAGAGAGCGGCAAAAGCAGGGATAATCAGCTCAGAAAGAATAAGTAAGATACCCAATACAAACCAGTGCCAAGGTTCTACAACAAACTCCATAGATCTGCTCTTTTATATATCTTTATGATGGGTAAAAGTGATCTCATATCACTTTTACCACTGTAGCAGATGATGGTAGGTGTGGATAGAAAAAAACCACCTCAATTAAAATTTAGGACGTGGTGCTGGCTTAAATGCGGCAGGAGATTTTTTGAAATTCGCAATGGCAGTTTCAATTTGACGAATTTGACCTTGAGCAGCTTTCTCACCCTCTAAAATAGCTTCATTACTTGATTTTAAATCGAGTGTACCTAGGTGTCCGACTTTAGGTTGGATGACTACGTTTGCTAGCTTTAACTCTTCATTAATACTTTGTTGACCCATAATATTAATGGTTTGATCAAGCAATCCCCACATATTCGCTGGGCGATTCCCTGCTGGACGTGCTGAAATATCAACCGCAATCACGATATCTGCACCCATATCACGTGCTGTTTTTACAGGAATTGGGCTAACTAATCCGCCATCTACATATTTTTGATTACCAATAGTGGCAGGTACAAATACGTTTGGAATACTACAAGACGCGCGTACCGCTTGACCTGCATTACCTTTAATGAAGTCAGTTTTTTGACCATTATCAAGCCGAGTTGCTACCGCGGCAAAACGAATTGGGAATTTCTCAATCGGCTTGTTGCCAACGTTACGGTTCACGTAGTCCTGTAACTTTTGCCCAAGAATAATACCTTGGCGATTAAGCGTTAAATCACGAATATCAGATTCTTGCAGTTTAAGTGCAAGATTTTGGAGTTGATAAGGTGTTTGTCCGCTGGCATAGATACTTCCTACAAAACTGCCGGCACTTGTACCCGTAACAATTTTAGGCTTAATACCATGTGATTCTAAAACCTTGATAACACCAATATGTGAAAATCCTTTTGCTCCACCGCCACCTAAGGCAAGTGCGATTACTGGTTCGCGTGCTTTAACTGAAGTGGTCGGTGTTGGTGTTTTGCTGAACTTATCACAGCCGAATAGGGCTAAAGAGATAAATCCGATACTGGCAAACTGAGCAATTTTCATCTTTAAAAAACAATCTATGGCAAGATAAATTAAGATGGCTCATCAGACCAGATTCGTTCAATTTTTGCTAGGTTTTTTTCACAAGATTTTGTAAAGGCTCCGCAAGCCAATTACGATTTTTCGGTGACATTTTTCCTTTATAACGCTCAAAAATCTTTTGTAGATCTTGATCATAGTTGCTACTTGGATTTAAGTGTCCTAGGCAGTGAATAGTTTTACGATCATAATCAAAAGAAAACATCACAATCGGAATATTGGCTTTTGCAGCAATATGATAAAAACCACTCTTCATTTTTTTTGCTTTCTTACGTGTGCCTTCAGGTGCCATGCCAATCCAGACTTTGTCATAGTCTTGAATCGTGGCAACAACTTGTTCCGTCAGACCATTAGCAGAGTCACGTTTTACAGGAATAACACCTGCCCAATCTAGAGCGCGTTTAAACGGTGGCTTAAATAGACTGTCTTTGCCTAGTACTGTAATTTGAATACCCAATCCAAAAATGGCAAGAAAACCATACCAGCCATCAATATTAGATGTATGGGGAGAAATGATAGCTACTGCTTTAGGAAAGTTGGGAACTTCACCTTCTATAGTCCAACCTTGAGCCAAAAAAAGTTTTTTAAATAATGCCCGACTTAAAGCATTACCACGTTGAGGTACCTCTGGAGGGAGGGTAGGGAAATGTTGTTCCATATTTTTAAGTTTTAAATCATCCTTTGTTTTATCTTAATCTTTTGAAATCTGTGCTTCATTGGCAAAATGTAAGACCACACATGGTATTTCATGTGATTACCGCACAAACAAATAAAAGTAGGTATATATGTTTCGACAGCAAAATCTTTATTTTTTGCTCTTTTCCCTTTATTGGGCACAAGGTTTGCCAGTAGGTTTTATGACTCATGCCTTGCCAGTAATATTAAGAGCCCAAGGTGTTTCACTTGCCCATATTGGTGGTTTTGGGCTGCTCATGTTGCCTTGGTCAATCAAAATATTTTGGGCACCGTGGGTAGATCGACATGCGATTTCACGCTTAGGACATTATCGAAGCTGGATTTTACCTACTCAGCTTTTGACGGTGGCCGTACTTTGTGTTTTATCTTTCTTTCCCATTCAAGCCTTAGATCAGCCGCTGTACTTATTTATATTTTTTATTGCACTGTTATTTATGAACTTGACGGGTGCAACACAAGATATTGCAACCGATGCGTTAGCTGTTAATTTATTGCAACACGATCAGCAGCATTGGGGAAATACTTTTCAGGTCGTAGGTTCTCGGCTTGGTTTTATCGTGGGTGGGGGAGCTGTGCTGTGGTGTTTAGACTGGTTGTCATGGCAGCCGACATTTTTATTACTAGCTGCTTTAGTCTTCGTCAATACGCTACCAGTTTTACTATTTAAAGAACCTGTTCATGGTTCTCATTCTACTAATGAACCTAGCCAGCTAAATTTAGTCACAAAAATTAAGGCTTATTTGAGTTATTTTTCTCAAAATAAAGAACTTCGATCTTGGTTAATGGTACTTATCACTTTTAAAGTAGCAGATGGTTTGGCTGGGCCATTACTCAAACCTTTAATGGTGGATATGGGACTAAGTTTTACCCAAATTGGTGTTTACATCACTATGCTAGGCGCTGTAGCTGCTTTAATGGGGGCATTTATTGCAGGTTGGGTGTTAAAGCACTTTTCTAGACCAACTACATTAATTAGTTTTTCAATATTAAAAATCATGAGTTTAGGTGCCTATGTTTATTTGGCTTATGCTTACGAGCAAAAGATAAAAATAAATGCATGGCTTATCTATACTATAAATGCTTTAGAAGATGCCTTTGCCGCCATGCTACTCGTTGTAATGTTAACCTTAGTCATGCATTACAGTCGAAAGAACTATGCTGGCACTGATTTTACTTTTCAGGTTTCGGTCATGGCGACCGTAAGTGGTGGGCTTTATACTTTGAGTGGTGTTATTGGAGATGTACTTGGTTATTTCCATTATTTGATAGCTATTGTCACTATTGCTGTACTATTTTTAATTCCTATTTACGTATGGAAAGCAACAAAAACTGTATAAAAAATGACATTAAGTCGATGAAATAAAGAGACTTAAATCAGCTTAAGTTATGTTAAAAAATGGCGGTTATGTATTTAGTCATTCTTTTAAAAATGTATATTTTTAGCTATTCAAATGGCTTATTAATTGTGCCATCTTGTTTGAGTAGCAATTGGAAGCTAGATGGAGAAAAGGGATGCGGATAACAAGAAAAATCATGTGAATCAATCGATTTGGATAAGAGAATATTCAATTAGACTGTATATTAGCCTAAAGTCTAAAAAAGAATAATGAAATAATGATTTAATCATTCTATAAGATAAGAGAGTTGTGTAGGATTCGTTACAACATGAAGTTAAGGTAAAAGTTCTGTAAACAAAAAGCTGTTTTGATTTTTTTGATTTGGAATTTTTAATCTTACCCAGCGTTAAAATTGGTTTTGATTGCGGTAATAAAATTAATGCAATCAAATTTGGAGAAGAGTTGATTTTTTGGTGCTCAATGGTCACACGAATCAACTTGGCATGGATAAGCGACATAAAATATATTTTTAGGAGTTTTTGATGGATCTATTCCTTAATCGTAAATCGTTTGTTGTTAAAAGTTTAGCTATTACAGTAACAGCTTTAATGATGAGTGGGGCAAATGCGGCAACCTCTGAAAAAGAGGAAATTCAAAAACTTCGTCAAGAAGTTGAAGCATTAAAAGCATTAGTTAAAGAACAGCGTCAAGTACAACAGCAGCAGCAACAAGTACAGCAACAACAGCAAGTACAGTTAGCTGAAGTTAAAGCACAGCCACAACCAGTTGCTGCGCCAGCTTCGCCATTAGCTGGATTTAAATCTAAAGCTGGTGCTGATGTAAACCTTTATGGTTTTGTTCGTGGTGATGCTAACTACATTATCGAAGGTGCAGATAATGACTTTGCTGACGTTAGTAAGACTGATGGTAAAACACACGATAAATTACGTGCGACTGCTAAAACTACACGTCTTGGTTTAGATTTTACTGCTCCAGTAAATGATGCCAAAGTGGGCGGTAAACTCGAAGTTGATTTTGCTGGTTCAACAACAGATTCAAATGGTTCATTGCGTATTCGCCATGCTTACTTAACGTATAATGACTGGTTATTTGGTCAAACGACATCTAACTTCTTATCAAGCCATGCACCAGAAATGATCGACTTCTCGACAAACGTTGGTGGTGGTACTAAACGTGTACCGCAAGTACGCTATGGTTACAAGTTAGGACCAACTACACAATTGTTTGTTTCTGCTGAAAAGGGTGATAGTACTGCCCTTAATGGTAAACAAGATGCAAATGGCAACTGGACAAGTGACAGTATTAAATATAGCTTACCTGCATTAACTGCTAAAATTACCCAAGGTTATGCAGATGGTAGAGGTTCTGCATCAGCACGTGCTTTAGTAGAAAACTATAAATCACCAACGGGCAATAAGGATAATAAAACGGGTTGGGGTATTGCAGCAGGTACAGACTTTAAAGTTTCTGATCCTCTAAAACTTTTTGCTGATGTTTCATATGTAGTTGGCGATAATAGCTATTTATACGGTAGTAACGCTGCCTATACATTGGTAAATAACAATATCGAGCAAAATAAATTTGTTGCTGTACAAGTAGGTGGTACTTATAAAATTCTACCTAACTTACGTACTACTTTAGCATACGGTGCAGAATTTGCTGATGATGGCACGGATTATGCTAAAGCATATACAGCTGGTAATGAAAAAGTTCAGCAAGCGTGGATCAACGTTATCTATTCGCCTGTTAAGCCAATTGACTTGGGTCTTGAATATATCAATGGTAAGCGTGAAACATTTGCTGGTAATGATTACAAAGATAACCGTATTGGTTTAATGGCTAAGTATAGCTTCTAATTTTTCAAAGATTTAAGTCTGAAAAAGTCGAGGTTCTAGTTAACCTCGACTTTTTATTTGTAGTTGAGTTAAATAATACTAAGCGCTTAAAAATGGTTTATACCGATCATTCTATTATTTAAGTCATTTTTAAGTTTCAATTTTTACATTAGAAGATCATAAAAAAGGTCGTAGTAACCAGAGATGCTGAGTTTTTTTTCTAAATTAAGAAATAAGCAGATTTCCCTGTTTATGTTCAACGTCATTATAGCCATTTGGTTAGGAGCAATTCTAAATATTGGTTTTTATAAGAAAGTTCATCTATTAACACCATATTTAGGTATAAAAGCAACCTTATTTTTAGCGGCTACCGTAGTGATTGTTGTTGCTATCTATTATGCAGCTTTACAAATTTTAAACTGGAAATGGACAGCCAAATTTTTTGCCATTTTTTTGATATTTATTGGTGGATTTAGCTCATATTTTGTAAATACTTTGGGCGTGATTGTTTCACCTGACCAAATTCAAAATATCGTACAAACAGATGTCTCTGAAGCTACAGATTTACTTTCTTTGCGTTTTGCACTCTGGACTATTTTCTTTGTTGTTTTACCTATATTTTTGATTACTCAGGTCAAACTCAAATCAGAAAAAATATTTCCACTTTTACTTAAAAAAGTACTTTCAATTGCTCTTGCATTTGCGGTCGTAGGTGGTTTGCTGTTTACTTATTATGTCGATTTTGCAGCAATATTTAGAGAGCATCGTGACTTAAAAGGAATGATATCACCTCAGAATACTATTTCTTCGGTCATGTCTTATTACCGTAAAAAAGCACCTAAGAAAAATCTTCCACTTGTGAAATATGGTGAAGATGCTCATCAAGTGCAGCAAACTCAGAAAGATTTACCTAAGCTTATGGTGCTTGTAGTGGGTGAAACCGCACGTGCTGAAAGCTTCTCGCTTAATGGTTATGCCAAAAATACAAATCCAGAGCTTTCTAAACAAGATATTTTAAACTTTTCACAAGTGACATCCTGTGGTACGGCAACAGCAGTTTCTGTGCCATGTATGTTCTCTGGTATGTCACGTGCTGATTATGATGAGCAATTAGCGGGTCACCGCGAAGGATTACTGGATATTGCTAAACGTGCAGGCTATCAAGTGACTTGGATTGATAATAACTCAGGTTGTAAAGGTGCATGCGATCGCGTTGAACAATATCAAATTCCAGAAGAGTTAAAGCAAAAGTGGTGTAAAGATGATGAATGTCTTGATGGCATTCTGGTTGATAGCTTAAAACAGTATTTGGCTTCTATTCCAAAAGATGATAAGCGTCCACGTTTAGTTGTATTACATCAGATGGGTAGCCACGGCCCAGCATATTACAAACGTGCACCTGATGGATTCCAACCATTTAAACCAACTTGTGATACCAATGCGATACAGGGTTGCTCACCAGCTGAACTCGTAAATACTTATGATAATACAATCGTATATACAGATCATGTATTGAACCAAATGATTAATACTTTAAAAGAAGTATCGAATTATCAAACAGGTTTCTGGTATTTATCTGATCATGGTGAGTCTACAGGTGAACATGGTATGTATTTACATGGTTCACCGTATTCAATCGCACCGAGCCAACAAACGCATATCCCAATGATTATGTGGTTCTCTGATGGTTGGAAACAACATAATCTTGCTCAAGTAAATTGTTTAAATCAACAAACCAAACAAAAGTTAAGTCAGGATAATTTATTCCCAAGTTTGTTAAGTTTGTTGGATGTAAAAACTCAGGTCATCAACCCTCAACTCGACATGTTGCACTCTTGTGCCAATGTAAACTAAAGCGAGCCTAGAACATGACAAAAATCTTGATGATTGAAGATGATTTTATGATTGCAGAGTCAACGACTACGTTGCTGCAATATCATCAATTCGAGGTGGAATGGGTCAATAACGGTTTAGATGGTTTGGCCCAACTGGCAAAGAATAAGTTTGATCTCATTCTTTTAGACTTAGGCTTGCCAATGATGGATGGTATGCAGGTGTTAAAGCAGATCCGTCAAAGAGCAGCTACACCAGTCTTGATTATCTCTGCACGTGACCAGTTGCAAAACCGTGTTGATGGTTTAAATCTGGGAGCAGATGATTATTTAATTAAGCCTTATGAGTTCGATGAATTACTCGCTCGCATTCATGCGTTATTACGCCGTACAGGGGTAGAGGCTCAACTTGCGAGCCAAGATCAACTCTTAGAAAGTGGTGATCTGGTTTTAAATGTTGAACAGCATATCGCAACATTTAAAGGGCAACGTATTGATTTATCAAACCGTGAGTGGGCAATTCTGATTCCGCTTATGAGTCATCCAAATAAAATTTTCTCGAAAGCTAATTTGGAAGATAAGTTATATGATTTTGATAGTGATGTGACTAGCAACACGATTGAAGTATATGTCCATCATTTAAGAGCAAAGTTGGGTAAAGACTTTATTCGAACGATCCGAGGGTTGGGTTACCGTTTAGGTCAATCATAATTTAAGATTTCGGGACTTCATGAACGTGCATTATTCACTAAAAAAGCGACTGATTTGGGGCACCTCAATCTTCAGTGTGATCTTAGGTTGTATTTTGATTTTTAGTGCATATAAGGTTGCACTTCAAGAAGTCGATGAAATTTTAGATACTCAAATGCAGTACTTAGCCGAAAGAACGGCTGAGTACCCCTTAAAAGCAGTAAGTAGCAAGTTTGATTTACATCGAACTTACCACGAAGAAGATTTATTTTTAGATATCTGGGCTTATAAAGATCAGGCTAATTTATCTCATCATCTGCACTTATTGGTTCCTCCTGTCGAGCAAGCTGGTTTTTATTCACATAAAACCGCTGAGGGTGTAGTCCGAACATATGTTCTACCGTTAAAAGACTATCAAATTCAGGTGAGTCAACAAGAACGTGTTCGTGAAGCTTTCGCATGGGAGCTTGCGGGCAGCATGTTCATTCCTTATTTAATTATTTTACCTTTTGCGATATTTGCCTTGGCCGCTATTATTAGTCGTGGTTTAAAACCAATAGATGATTTTAAAAATGAGTTAATGGAACGAGATTCTGAGGAATTGACACCAATTGAGGTGCATAATTATCCTCAGGAGCTTTTGCCTACCATTGATGAAATGAATCGTCTGTTCGACCGTATTTCTAAAGCACAAAATGAACAGAAGCAATTCATTGCAGATGCTGCTCATGAACTACGAACACCTGTTACTGCATTAAACTTACAAACCAAGATTTTGCTAAGTCAGTTCCCTGAACATGAGTCGTTGCACAACTTAAGCAAGGGGTTGGCACGTATTCAGCATCTAGTTACACAGCTTTTGGCACTGGCAAAGCAAGACGTAACGCTTAGTATGGTTGAACCTACCGGCTATTTTCAGCTTAACGATGTGGCTTTAAATTGCGTTGAGCAGTTAGTTAATTTAGCCATGCAAAAAGAAATCGATTTAGGCTTTGTGAGAAATGATCCTGTTGAGATGCATAGTATTGAACCTACTGTGCATTCGATTATTTTTAACTTAATTGATAATGCGATTAAATACACACCGCATCAAGGCGTTATTAACATTTCAGTTTATACCGACCCAGATAACTACGCATGTATTCAAATTGAAGATAGTGGTGCAGGTATAGACCCTGAAAATTACGATAAGGTACTTAAACGTTTTTATCGAGTACACCACCATCTAGAAGTAGGAAGTGGTTTAGGTTTATCAATTGTAGACCGTGCAACTCAAAGACTTGGTGGAACTTTAAGTCTCGACAAGAGTTTAGAGCTTGGTGGTCTTTCTGTTTTAGTGAAGTTACCTAAAGTACTACATGTAAATGAAACAAGAGCTTAACTAAGCTCTTGTTTTAATTGTTTTTCGAACTCAAAGCGATGAATACAAATCGCATAAAATAAAATATTGACTGCCCAAACGACCCAACCAGTCCATAAGTTATGACTCAGGAAATGTGCTCCTCGCATCATTTGTGCCCAGCCCATCATAAAACCCAATAAAATGCCTGCAATTAAATAAAAGTAAGCACGTTTAGGTTGTTCAAGGCGATAAACAAAATAACCAGTCATGATGATAAAACCTGCGCTAGCATGACCACCCGGGAAACAATGTCCGTGTTTCGCCGTGAAGTCCCAAATATAACCACCTAAACTGTTAGGATGAACCATATTCCAAGGGCAGGCATGAGCAGATTGTGACTTGAGTAGACCAACAACACCGCTACCGATCATACTGACAAAAAACATATAACCATATTGCCAGCGATATATTTTTAGCTTTTCTACTTTAAATGAAGCAAGCCAGAGGCCAAAAAACATAATATAAACCGCAGTAATAATATCTTTTACGATTTGATGATTAAGTCTTTCAAGATACCAATTTTCCCGATTAAAAAATTGACCAGTTGAATCAATCCAAGGTTGGATAAGATACATATCAATTTTTCCACCCACTGGAAATACAAATAAAAGTATAAAAAAACTGATGGTAAGAAAAATAAGCTGAAGCTGAAAAAAATGTTTTTGTTGATTCATTGTGTTGTAACATCAATTTAAGCGTGAATTGAAGGCATTACATAAAATAAAACTTAAATTGTTCTTAAACTATTTAATATTTCATCTATAAATCTTAAGATAATATTAAAATTAATATATTTTTCAATATTCTAAATTGATTAAATAAAGACTTAAAAGAATATTTTTTAATCAATAATTAGTGTTTTTATTTAAGAAGTTTTATTTATATTAGGCAATCAGAAGCAGGATATTTAAATCCTGCTTCATAATCGCTGAATTAAAACATACCTTCTTCAGAGTTGGCAGAGATTTTATGAATAGATAAATCTGCACCTCTAAACTCATCTTCTTGAGATAAACGAATACCAATAGTTGCTTTAAGTATGCCATAAACAATAAATCCACCCGCAAGTGCAATTGCAATCGCTAGAGCGGTCCCGATGAGCTGAGAGGCAAAAGATACACCACCTAAACCACCCAGCCATTTTTGACCAAACAGACCCACTGCAATACCACCAAATGCACCGCATACACCATGCAAAGGCCACACACCTAGTACATCATCAACTTTGAGTTTATTTTGAGTATAGGTAAATAAGTACACAAACATTGCACCAGCTGCACCACCAATAACCAGCGCACTTACTGGATGAACAATGTCAGAACCCGCACAGATTGCAACTAAGCCTGCAAGTGGACCGTTATGTAAGAAACCAGGGTCATTTTTCCCAATCGCATTTGCTGTAATGGTTCCGCCGACCATAGCCATGAGTGAGTTAATTGCAACCAGACCAGAAATAGCATCAACACGCTGTGCACTCATCACATTAAAGCCAAACCAACCTACAATTAAAATCCATGAACCGAGCGCTAAAAATGGAATAGAAGATGGCGGATGAGCACTTACACGGCCATCTTTCTTATAACGACCAGAACGTGCACCCAATAAAATCACGGCAGCAAGTGCAATCCAACCACCCATAGCATGTACCACAACTGAACCTGCAAAGTCATGAAAAGCTGCACCAAAAGTTGCTTCTAACCATTTTTGCAGACCGTAGTTACCATTCCAGACCATGCCTTCGAAAAATGGATAAACCAGCGCAACTAAAGCGAGTGTCGCAATTGCTTGCGAACGCATTTTGGCACGCTCAGCAATACCGCCTGAAATAATCGCAGGAATTGCCGCAGCAAAAGTAAGTAAAAAGAAGCAACGCATTAAGTTGTAGCCATGATCACTTGCTAGAGCTGTACCATCATGGAAGAAATGCTGGCCATACGAAATGTAATAGCCAACAAAGAAATAGGCGATTGCAGAAAGGGCAAAGTCAGTCAGAATTTTACTAAGCGCGTTCACCTGATTTTTGTGGCGAACTGTACCAAGTTCCAAGAATGCAAAACCTGCGTGCATGGCTAGAACCAAAACTGCACCAAGTAATAAGAAAAATAGATCTACATTTTGCATAGCATGCTCGAAAAAAGTGCTAAATTCCATTTTGGAACAAATCTGGGTCTGTAAATTGCACCAAAATAGATTTAAGGAATCTAAAAACCTAAGTTTGTCGAAACAAACTCAATTGCATAAAAGTGAATATGCAATAAGCGCACCAATTTGGATTGTGAAATTAGTTTTTGGCGATAAATGGTGCGTTAATTTGCTTAAAATAGGCTGTTATGGCACATTTTTATGATAAAAGTCATCTGATTTGTTTATAAAACGACCTAAATGAGTTCGTTATTAAAATATGAAACAAATTAAATTCTGATTAGATTATTGATTAGACCAAACCTCTTGAGCAACTTCTATAAATGCTTTCACTGCTGGACTGATGTGTTTTTTGTTTTTTACTGCAAGGCCAATAGAACGTTTAAGGTTCGGTTTAAAAGGGCGTTTAACCACGTTTGGATAAAGTGAGAGTAGCTCTTTGGTAATGACCATATCAGACACAATGGACACCCCCAACTGGTTGTGAACCATACTCACGATACTTAGAATTTGTGAAACATAAAATTTGATGTCTGGTTTCACATTAAAGTTTTTTAAAATTAATTCGACCTGATGTCGACTACCAGCCATTGTCATAATAAAAGGGCAGTTTTCTAGCTGTGCTGGATCAATATAGAGTTGCTGTGTGAGCGGGTAACCACTCGGAATTAAGGCAACAAAACGATCTTCAATTAGAGGGAATGTATCAAAACGCTCATCTGGCATAATCAAAAAACCAACCTCTATACGCCGTTCTAGTAACCACTGAGCAACTTCTTTATCTTCACCTTCATCAATATAAATTTCGATTTTAGGGTAGCGCTGCCGAAAAGTTTCTAGAATTTCAGGCAATAGATAAATAGAGGATGAAGCTCCAAAAGACCCTATGCGTAAGGTACCTTCGTTTAAACCGTGTATAGCAGCTACTTCTTTTTCTAAAGTGTCGGAAATACTTAATAGCTCTTTTACATGCGTAAGTAGCTGCTGACCTGTCGTGGTGAGCTCAATATCACTTTGAGTTCTTGAAATCAGGTTAATGCCCCATTGTTGTTCTAATGATTTAAGCGCATGAGAAACTGCCGACTGTGAAATTCCCAGCTTTTCTGCCGTCGCAGTGAAACTTTTTAGTTCAGCAATGAGTGCGAAAATCTCAAGTTGGGTAAATGTCATGTTGTATTTGTTATGAGTAAAAACTCATTTTATCATGAGTTTTCATTATCTTTAATATATGAGTAAGCCAAGGTTATTGCCAAACAGCAAACCTCCACAAAACTCGAGTAAAGAAATGAATAGCATTGTTTTATCTCTTTTTCCCTTAGTTGCATTAATTGCATCGGGATACTTATTTAAAAAATATCGTTTTTTTAGCGATGAGTTTTGGGCTGGGGCAGAAAAGCTCAATTACTATATTTTATTTCCTGCTTTGCTTTTTAGTACGCTATCGACTGCAAAAATTGACTTACAAAGCTTAAGTGCTGCCATTATTGCAATGTTGATTGTGGTTTTAGCAGTGACCGCCTTTTTATACATACTCCGAATGTTTTGGCACATACCACCTGCACGTTTTGGTGTGCACGTACAAAGTATGGTTCGCTTTAATACCTATATTGGTTTGGCTCTAGTCACTGCGCTTTTTAAAAGTGAAGGAATGGCAATTCTGGCAATTTTATTGGCGCTTTGCATTCCGCTTGTGAACGTTATTTCGGTACTCGCTCTAACCTCTAAAGAACATATGGCAATTAAACCTGTTTTGATTGCACTTCTTAAAAACCCTTTAATTGCATCGTGTGTGGTTGGGGCAGCAGTCAATGCACTTCAAATCCCGATTTGGGAAGGCTTTACTCAGTTTATTAAGCTTTTTTCAGTGTCGAGTTTGCCACTAGGTTTGTTATGTGTGGGTGCAGCTTTACAGTTTATGCAAATTAAAAAAGACATTGTGGTATTGGCAGCAGACACATTTGCACGACTTTTAGCAGTACCTGCCTTGGCTTACGCGGTATGTACGTGGTTTGGTTTACCAAGTTTGCAAACTCAAATTCTAGTTATTTTCTTTGCGCTACCGACGGCTTCCGCTTCTTACATTTTAACTAAAGTTTTGGATGGCGATAGTCAGCTCATGGCAGCCGTAATTAGCTTTCAAACTCTATGTGCTGCCGTGACTTTGCCATTAGTGATTTGGTGGATTTCTTAAAATATAAACTTTAGATAAGTAGTATTTAAAGAATGCTTTGCTACCTTCCTCATCTGATTATTGCTACACTTTTTTCTTTTTCAGGTGGATGAGTATGTCCTTTGATCTCAAAGTGAGCTTGCAGCAAAGGTCTGAACCGTCTGCACAGCAGAAAAAATTGAATCGCCTGATTGATAAAATAGAGCAACAAAAAGTTAGCCTAAGCACATGGCAAAATGCGCAAGCCGAGATTCAACAGCATATTCGGCAAAAACTGATGCCTGTGTATAGCGATTTGCATGAAGTCTTATTTCAGCAGTTAGATCAACTCTGGAATGTGTTACATAGCCATGAGTTTTCTAAAGCAGATGTACAACAAATAGATGAAAAAATTGCCCAGCTTGCACACATGTTGAAGCGCTCCAAAATACTGTCTGCTGAACAGTTGGAGTTGGTGAAGCAGGCCGATACCTTTTATCAACAACATACACAAGAGTCAGCAAGGAAGAATAAAAAAGCTCAACCAATAGAATTTGGATATGAAGAAAGTGCTGATCAAGGTTTAGAGTTTGAAGAAGACTTTGAACAATACGCAGCCGAGCAACAGCAAGCACGTGAACAAGCCAAACAACAAAGACAGCAACAGAAACGTGAACAAGCCGAGCAAATGGCAGCGCAGTCGTTAAAAACAGTTTATTTAAAAATTGCTGCGATGATTCACCCAGACCGTGAGCAAGATGAAACAAAAAAAGAAGAAAAAACTGAGTTGTTCCAACAGGCAAGTCAGGCCTACGAAAAGCAGGATTTGTTTTATTTACTCAAACTCCAGTTACAGCTTGAACAGAATAAAGGGCTAGGCGCTAAAGAACCATCTGCCGAGCAGTTACGGTTTTATAAACTGGCTTTAGATGCACAAAGTCAGCAGCTCGAAAGCCAAATTGCTGAAATTTTGGATTCTTTTCAGTTAGCCAAGAATGTAAAAGCGGAGCATGTACACATTAGTGATGTGTATAAAGCTGTCGATGCTGATTGTGCTGAGCTAAAGCAGCAGGTGAAGTGGGAAAAGGAGCGTTTAAAGCATATGAAAAAGGTGAGTGGGGTAGAGATGCTGTTGGAGCATGGGGCGCTATAACCTCTCCCTAACCTTCTTCGGATAGGGGGAGAGCTATTGAGAATTAAGTTAGTTCTATAGTTTGATTATTTTCATCAATTTCTCCACTAGTAGATAGCTTATCTGAATCTAATTTTTTATTAGCTATCCCAAAAGGAATATGTACAGAAGCAATGCTATTAGCTGTTTTCTCTAAATGAGTAACTTGATCATCGAAGAAAATATGGGGGTTTAAAATCTCTAAAACTTTACGTTTTTCTATGCCACCCAAGAAAAATGCTTCATTTATTGTATCAATGTCCCATGACCTCAAAGAATTAATAACTCTTTTATGTGCAGGTGCATTTCTTGCTGTGACAATTGAAAGTCTTAATCTACTTTTATAATCAGAATTTTGTGACTGATATTTAATTTCTTCTTTCTGTAGAGCAGAAAGTTCTTTTAATAATTTATGCAAAGGACCTACATTTGCAGGTTGGTTAGCTAAATTTTCCTCATTTTCAATAAATGCCGAAAGCCCACTTCTGTTATACACTTGTTCTGAGGAGTCATCTGCTATCACACCATCGAAATCAAAGGCAATTCGTAGCTCTTCATCATGTTCAATATCAAAGATATTGCCCTTTAGAATTAATCCTGCTGGATAGCCTGCTGTAATTGCTTGGTTTACATCAGTTTCATTAGCAGATAAAAATAAACTGATATTTAAAGCATCAATATATTTATGAGGGGTTCTTCCTTGTAAAAAGATAGCTCTTTTTATACCTAAACCATAATGCTCAATAGAGTTCATGACCCTTAAACCTGTATTTGGATCATTTCTCGATAGTAAAATAACTTCTACAAATGGTTTATCTTTTGGGAAAATACTATTTAAACTTAGAAGACGTTGAATAAAAGGGAACGCTACACCAGGCTCTAAAAGTACATTTTCATTTTTACGTTGGTACTCTCTATATACAAGTTCACCGTGTGTTCTGAATACTTCATCAGATTCTTGTAAATTGAATAAAGCACTTGAAGCTAGACCAATAACGAGTTTTTGTTCTAAACCATAACCACTCATTTACTTACTCCTTTAGCTTCAATTTTTTGACCATTAATTGATAGCTCAATATTAATAGGTTGATTATTGGATAGTTGTTCTAGATCTTTAATATGAATATTTAATGGGATAGCTGTGCTACTAAGTGCTTTATCAGTTGAAAAATATATTTCTTGCTTAGCTGCTTCTTTGTGCGTCGGAAAACCTCTTAAATAAATTTCATTCAAATCTTTATTTTCTAGCCATTTATTTGGGAGCCATAATGTGGAAATAAATAATAGCCCCCACGCTATCATAAAAAATCTCCCAACACGAATGGGAATTTTACTTACAGAAGGTTTATTTAATATTAATTCTCTACTATAAATAACTTTTAAAAAAGTAAAGTAATTTATAAATTTAGAACTCAAGATTAAATGCCAAAAATTGTTTTTTTTACTTGTAAAACTATTTTCTTTAGTGTTTCTATCTAGTTGCTTTATAACATCATTATTTATTTCAGATTGTTCAGTAGAGAATAATTGATAAAACTCAGTTAGATTATTATCTACAGCAAGATTTTTTTCATCTTTTTTATAAAATGTTAAGAGATGCCGTTCTATAGTTTCTAGTTTTTTCTCCCAAAATTCTTGCCAGTATTTAGCTCCAGCTGCAACAGCAGTCTGAGAATACGCAACGTAAAATCCTACTGAGCAAAGAATGAGATGGATGTATGGGACAGTATTACTAGAATAAATTAAGCATGCAAATAAAACACCCTGAAATATCATGAAAAAATTATTTCTTTGAACTAATTGTCCAATTTCTAAGTTTCTTGTTGCTATAGTAATTTCATAAACACTTTTTAATCGACTTAGATGTTCTTCATCTTTAGATTTCTCAAATGGATTATTTTCACTTTCAATTACAATATTATTGTTAACAGTCCTATTATCATTATTAGTAATATTTTTGGTAAAAAAGTCTTGAAAAAAATCTTTCATGAAATTAAATATAAAGCGCTGAATAACTAGCCCTATATATTATAGATTAAATTGTGAACTTTAAAGATTAAAGCACATCAATCTGCTCTATATTTGCTTTAACTTTTTCTAACTGAGCAGAAAACTCAGCAAGCTTCGTTTTTTCGCCTTCAATAACTGCTGCTGGTGCATTAGATATAAAGCCTCCATTTGCAAGTTTTCCTGCGATTTGGTCGGTAGCTTCTGAAATAAGAAATCGTTGAGATTGGATTTTTTATAAAATATAGTGTGGGAATTATAAAAATTAAAAGATCGGATTTATGAATGAAAAATTTATTCAGTTATCAAGAGAACTTAAACATAGACCTATTTTAGAGAAGGCTTTAGGTCATTTTCCTAACTTACCTTTAATTGCTATAGATTGCGGCTGTGGCGCTGGCAATGAATCTGCTTATCTATTATCAAAAGGATTTAATATTCATGCTTTTGATATTTCAATTGATGCGCAAAAAGTCTGTGCTGAGCGATTCAAAGATGACTCTAAATTTATTTTCTATCATGAATCTTTTGAAGACTTTAATTTTCCGTCTGCGAGCTTAATTATTGCCTCATCAAGCTTATTCTTTTGTAATCCAAGCTATTTTTATAGCGTAATTAAACGAATGATAAATGCTCTTTCTGAAGGTGGAATTCTTGTAGTTGATTTATTGGGAATTCATGATGAGTGGGTTATTAGAGAACCTGAAAAATTTATAGGTTTTACTTATCAAGATATAGCCGACTTATTTTTATGTGATTTTAATTTGTTGTTTCATAAAGAAATGAATGAAAATTTACCTTTATTAAATGGTTGCATAAAATCATGGCATCTTCATATGCTGATTCTACAAAAAAATAATTTTTAAATATAGAAAACCCAGAACCTGCTTGCACAGATTCTGGGTTCGTTTAACTAATTAAATTAAAGCGCAGCAATTTGCTCCATATTCGCTTTAACTTTCTCTAACTGAGCAGCAAACTCAGCAAGCTTCGCTTTTTCACCTTCAACCACCGCTGCTGGTGCTTTAGAAACAAAGCCTTCATTTGCAAGTTTGCCCGCGATTTGGTCGTGTTGCTTTTGGATTTTATCCGAGTCTTTTTGCAAACGAGCAAGCTCAGCTTTAGGGTCAATTAAGCCTTTCATTGGTACAAATACCGATGCATGGCTAACAACGCTAGAGCAAGACAAAGGTGGTTCTTGGTCTTTATTCAAGAACTCAATGCTTTCAACTTTAGCCAATGCTTTGAACAATGCTTCAATACGAATGATTTGTTCACGTTCAGCATCAGATGTGTTTTGAAGTAATACTGGCAACAAGCGCGCATTACCTAAGCCCAACTCACCACGAATGTTACGTACCGCACCAATCAAACCTTGAAGCCATTGCATATCTGCTTCAGCTTGTTCGTTGATTTTTGCTTGCTCAGGAATAGGGTATTGAGCAGTCATAATCGTTGGGCCACCTTGACCAAGCATTGGTGCAAGAGTCTGCCAGATTTCTTCTGTCAAATACGGCATAAGCGGATGAGCCAAACGTAATGATGCTTCCATCACTGCAAGCAATACACGGCGTACTTCAGCTTTACGTTCTTCTGAAACTTCTGCATCGTTAAGAACTGGTTTAGTTAACTCAACGTACCAGTCACAGTATTCATTCCAAATAAAGTCGTAAATCGCTTGAGCAGCAAGGTCTAAACGGTAAGTTGCGAACGCTTGGTGTACAGCAGCTTCTGCTTTTTGCAGACGGCTCATAATCCATTGTTCTGGAAGTTCCCATAGATCAGGGCGAGCTTGTTGACCAACGGTTTGACCTTCAACATTCATCAGAACGAAACGCGTTGCGTTCCAGATTTTGTTACAGAAGTTACGGTAACCTTCAACACGTTTTAAGTCGAACTTGATGTCACGACCAGTGTTTGCAAGAGCACAGAACGTGAAACGAACTGCGTCAGTACCATAAGCATTAATGCCTTCTGGGAACTCTTTGCGCGTTGATTTTTCAATCTTCGCTGCATCTTTCGGGTTCATTAGGCCAGTTGTACGTTTTGCAACTAAGCTTTCTAAATCAATACCATCAATCAAGTCTAATGGGTCAAGTACGTTACCTTTAGACTTCGACATTTTTTGACCTTCACCATCACGTACCAAGCCGTGAACGTAAACAGTCTTAAATGGAACTTGCGATGAACCATCTTCATTTTTCATGAAGTGTAGGGTCATCATGATCATGCGGGCAACCCAGAAGAAAATGATGTCAAAACCAGTCACCAACACATCTGTTGGGTGGAAGGTTTTTAAGAAATCATTCGCTGCATCTTTTTGTGCGTCGCCAGTCCAACCTAAAGTTGAGAATGTCCAAAGTGCAGATGAGAACCATGTATCAAGAACGTCTTCGTCTTGTTTAAGTTCAACGTCAGCAGCGATGTTATTTTTAGCGCGGACTTCTTCTTCGTTACGACCTACATAGATGTTGCCATTTGCATCGTACCAAGCTGGAATACGGTGACCCCACCAAAGCTGACGTGAAATACACCAGTCTTGAATGTCACGCATCCACGCCATGTACATGTTGCTATATTGCTCTGGAACAAACTTAATACGGCCATCTTGAACTGCTTCAATTGCAGGTTCAGCAAGCGGAGCAATTTTTACGTACCATTGGTCAGTCAGTAACGGCTCAATGATCACACCTGAACGGTCGCCACGTGGAGCTTTTAAGTCATATGGTTGGATTTGGTCTAACCAGCCTTCAGCTTCAGCTTGAGCAACTAACTTTTTACGTGCTTCAAAACGCTCTAAACCAGCGTATTCGGCAGGTGCAGTAATGGTTTTAGAAATCTGTTCGCCAGCTTTTGCAATATATTCAAACTCAGCCAAAACTTCGGCATTTTTGTTGAAGATATTAATGATTGGCAAGCTATTGCGTTTACCTAAGTCATAGTCATTGAAGTCGTGAGCAGGGGTAATTTTTACACAGCCAGTACCGAAGTCTTTTTCAACGTAGTCGTCGGCAACGATCGGAATTAAACGACCCGTAATTGGCAATACAATGTTTTTACCAACAAGGTGTGCATAACGCTCATCTTCAGGATGAACAGCAACCGCAGTATCACCAAGTAAAGTTTCAGGACGAGTTGTTGCAACAACTAAATAGTCTTTGCCGTCTTGAGTTTTAACTGATTTGTCTTCAAAGAAATATTTAAAGTGCCAAAGTGAGCCTTTTTCTTCTTTGCTTTCCACTTCAAGGTCAGAAAGTGCTGTTTGAAGTTTAGGGTCCCAGTTTACAAGGCGCTTACCACGGTAAATTAAACCGTCTTCGTGCAAACGAACGAATACTTCTTTAACTGCGTTTGATAAACCTTCGTCCATCGTGAAGCGTTCACGTGACCAGTCTACAGATGAACCTAAGCGACGAATTTGTTTCGTAATTGTGCCGCCAGATTGTTCTTTCCATTCCCAAACTTTTTCGATGAACTTATCACGGCCTAAGTCGTGACGAGTTACACCTTGTAAGCCAAGTTGACGCTCAACAACCATTTGAGTTGCAATACCAGCATGGTCAGTACCTGGTTGCCACAACGTGTTTTTACCCATCATGCGGTTATAACGGGTGAGGGCATCCATAATGGCATTGTTAAAGCCATGGCCCATGTGCAAACTACCAGTGACGTTTGGTGGTGGAATCATGATACAGAATGATTCACCGTGACCAGAAGGTTTGAAGTAACCTTGTTCTTCCCACGTTTTGTACCACTTCTTTTCGATCTCGGTTGGATCGTATGTGGTTGCAATATTTTGAGCGGTTTGAGCGTCAGTCATAGTAGCTTAGATCGAATATGCATAAAAAATTGCATCTATTGTAGCAAAAAAATGCCTCGAAATTAATGTGCTGAAAACAGATAAACGGTTTTGTATTTTTTTCAAAAAACGGTAGATTTATGAAGCATGGATCACAATTTAATCGTGTAGCGGCACGGCATAAAAATTACAAAAGAATTGATAAGGGATGCGACTCATGAGCTACAAAGTTTTTTTAAAGATTTCCGACTCGACCTATACGCAATTTGCTGCGATTCGAGAGAAATTACACGCTGGCGTAAGAGAAAGCCAGTCCAAAGTATTAGGTAGTGTTCTTTCCGATTTATCTTGCGAAATTATTGAGCAAGTGTTCTCCGTATTGTTACAAGGAGAGCAAGGCAACTCGACTATGACTGAAAAGCAGCGCCAAGAGTCTGAGAAAGTTCTTCAACAAATTTTAGATACTTTCCGAAAGTATATGCCTTGGTCAGTTTCTTTTTTTGGTAATGATCGACTATTACCTTTGGTTGATTATATGACCTCACTCATGAAAGAACGTGAGCAAGATGTTTATATTACGTACCCGATCACACCTCAACTTGTGCAACAAGCCCAAACACTGACCGAACAAATACGCGCGGGCAATATGCAAAGCGTAGAAGAAGCTTTTCAAACCTTGATTCAAATTGTGGATTTAGGCGTAACAAGCCTAGTACGTGAACCTAAAAAACGTTTAAAATTTAATTTAGTTGTCGATAAAACCCTAAATGGGGTCATTAATATGACAACGCATTTGGGCTATAAACGTTTGGAAAAATTGGGGACGCAGGTTGATCAGACCACAGCAACTCACTATATCAACCACTTTTTGGCCTTCATGCATCAAGCAGCATAATTTAAAAAGATAATAGGAATTTAAAGCATGGCCAAACTTGATACTTTGCAAAATAAAGTGGTGTGGATTACTGGAGCATCTTCTGGTTTAGGGAAAGCTTTAGCTGGTGAGTTTGCTCTGCAAGGTGCTCAAGTGATTTTAACTTCACGCCGCTTTGAAGAATTAGAAGAAGTTCGCGTTGGTTTACTCCATCCAGACCAGCATTTGTCGGTAGTTGCAGACATTACCAATCAACAGCAAGTTCAAGAAGCGTATGAGCAGATTTTAAAAGCCAAAGGCCGAATCGACTGGCTTATTAATAATGCAGGTTTAAGTCAACGTGCTTTGATTCAGGACACCACAATGGAAACTGAAAGAGCCATTATGGAAGTCGATTATTTCTCACAAGTGGCATTAACCAAAACTGTGCTGCCGACGATGCTCAAACAAAAGTCTGGCCGAGTTGTATTTGTCTCTAGTGTAGCAGGGCTATTAGGTACGCAGTATCGTGCAAGTTATTCGGCTGCTAAAGCTGCAATTCACATGTGGGCTAACAGTTTACGTGCTGAAGTTTCAGATCAGGGCGTTGAAGTTTCTGTGATTTTCCCAGGCTTTGTAAAAACCAATGTTTCATTTAATGCGTTAAATGGTGCAGGGCAGCCTCAAGGCCATCAAGACGAAGCAATTGAAAATGGATTAGAAGCAGATGTTTTTGCAGAACAGTCAGTTAAGGCGTTAATGCAAGGGCAAGAGTATATAGTAGTGGGCGGAACTAAAGAAAAATTAGGTGTTATGGTTTCCCGTATGTCCCCGAAATTACTCTATAAAATGATTCGAAAAACAAAAGTGAAATAAAAAAGAGATTTCGCCGTGCTAAATTGATGGGAAAACCCACATAGAAGGTTCACCATGGATCAAGACTACCATCGTATCTTAGACGTTGTAACGCGTTTTCAATTGGTCTTTGACCAGAAAAATTGGGATGCGTTTGATGAGTTATTGGCCGATCAACTTGAGGTGGACTATTTCCAGTTTAGAGGAGAACCTTTATGTGTGGTGTCTTGTCATGAATATAAAGGTTCACGGCAACAAGCTTTGTCACATTTGCGATTACAGCACAATTTGAGTAATCCTCTTATTCGGATTGAACAAGACCAAGCATGGCTAGAGTGTAATTATCAAATTTATCGTTTTTCGGAAAATGATTATTTTCATTCTTTTGGTCGCTATTATTTTACGTTGGCGAAACAACAGGACAAATGGAAAATTACCGGAATTTGCCAACATTTAACTAAAAATATTGGCAATCCGCGTATACATTTTTCTGCTATGGGGCAGTGCTAGTCTTTGACTGCTGTACCATAAGCAAAAACTTCAACCATTCCACCTTGCATACCGAGTTCGGTTGTACTCAGCCGAACTCCCATAATATGGTTAGCACCTATACTATGTGCTTGTTGTTTTAAACGAATAATCGCTTCGCGACGAGCACGCTCAACAATACTTTCATAACTGCTAAGACGTCCACCTAATACGTTTTTTATAGAAGCCAATACATATTTAAAATAGTCATGTGAAATGACTACATTACTGCTAATAAAATGACCTAACTGATCACTTGTTGCAAAACGGTTGGTATCAATTCTGATATGGGCAAATTGTTGCTCTTTTTCTAGAAGTTCATTCAAATGTTTTTGTTCAATATGGCGGCCAAAAGCCCACCCAATGCTAAAAAGAATGAGGAAAACAACAAGCTGAAAAATAAGATCGTCCATTTTCTACCTATACTTTAAATGGGTCTGGTAGATGTGGAGTTTGAGGTTGCACAACGACTGCTGTGCCATATACAAATAGCTCGGAAGCGCCTTGGGCAATGTTTGAAGTTGAAAAACGAATACCAACAATTGCATTCGCACCAAGCTGTTGGGCTTTTGCAATCATACGATCCATAGCTTCTTGGCGGGATTCTTCTAAAAGTTCGGTGTATCCTGTAAGTTCACCACCCACAATATTTTTTAAACTTGCCATGAGGTCACGGCCTACATGTTTGCTACGAACAGTGCTTCCATACACAACATCGAGTTGTTTTAAAATTTGATGGCCTGGAACGCTTTCTAAATTACTTAATAACATTGTTCTTTATCAATCGATATTTCTTAAAGACTCAAGATAGAAAATATTCAGATGAGTTGCAATAAAAAAGCCCACCGAAGTGAGCTTTTATGAAAATCAGATTTAAAGCTTATTGCTTTTTCAGTTCAGCACTTGATGGTTGATGTACCACTGTATCTGAAGAGTTTGATTTTAAACCACCACCTAGAGTTTTATATAACTCGATTTGGTTGTTTAAGTTTGCTTGTTGAAGCAATAACAAACCTTGTTCTGCTGAATAAGATGAACGCTGTGCATCAAGAACAGTCAGGTAACTATCAATACCAGCACGGAAGCGAGCATTTGAAAGTGTGTAGTTGCGGTTAGTTGCTTCTACCAAACGTTGTTGTGCTGTTAAACGGTCACCAATGTTGGCACGTGTAGCAAGTGCATCATTCACTTCGCGGAACGCAGATTGAACTGATTTTTCATAATTAGACAATGCAATTTTCTGATCAGTTTCAGAAATTTTTACATTGGCACGACGAGTGCCCCAGTCAAAGATTGGTAAATCTAAACTTGGGCCAATTGACCATGCAAAACCACCAGACTTAAATAGATCACTTAAGTCAGTTGATGCATAACCAGCTGAACCCGTTAAGCTAATGGTTGGGAATAAACGTGCTTTTGCAGCACCAATATTCGCACCTGCAGCGCTCAAGTTATATTCAGCCGCTTTTACATCTGGACGGTTGTTTAACAAGTCACTTGGTAAACCAGCAGTGAATACATTTTGCTGAGCAACACGTTTTACTGGTTGTGTAGGCAACAAGTTTTGTGCAACTGGTTGACCCACAAGTAAGTTCAACAAGTTTTGTGCTTGGGCAATCTGTGTTTTGTAGTTCGCTACGTCATTACGTGCAGTTTCTACAGAAATCTGTGCCTGACGTAATGGAACTTCACTGTCGATACCTACATCAAAACGTTTTTTGTTGAGATTGTAAGAGTCTTGCTGTGCTTTAAGTGTTTGCTCTGCAAGTCGTAAGTTTGCTGTTGCAAACGAATAATTTAACCATGCTTGAGCAACTTCGCTAATAAGACTGATTTGAGTCGAATCGCGAGCACTTTGAGTTGAAAGATAACTATCTAAAGCAGCATCTTTTAAACTACGAACACGACCCCAAAAATCAAGCTCGTAAGCAGTTACACCCAAACCTACTTGATAAGTAGAGTAGGGGTTATTTGGATTACTGCTTGGAGTAACTTGACGAATCGCACTAGCGCTTGCACCAATAGTTGGAAGCTGATTGTTCTTTGTAATCTGATATTGCTCTTGAGCACGTTCAATATTGAGCGTTGCTGTACGCAAGTCACGGTTGTTGGCAAGAGCCAAGTCAATCACTTCGAGCAAACGAGGATCAGCAAAGAACTGCTTATAACCTTGTTCAGCAATAGACGTACCAGAAGCGCTGTTATATGCATAGCTTTGTGGTATATCGGTTTTCACGACTGGTTCTGGGCCGCGCATGCTTTGACAAGCTGCCAAAGCAAGCGCAAGTGCAGATACCGCAATGCTACGACCTGAAATAGACCATACTTTTTGCATCACGATTTATGCTCCTGAGTGTTTATGGTTTTTGGTTTGTACTTAAAGATACTACGAATCCACACATAGAATACAGGGATAAAGAAGATACCTAAGAACGTTGCACTGAGTACGCCACCAAGTACACCAAAGCCTACCGAGTGTTGACTTCCTGCACCAGCACCTGTTGAAAGAGCAAGTGGAAGTACACCGAAACCGAAGGCAAGGGTCGTCATGATAATTGGGCGTAAACGCATTTTTGCAGCATGTAAAGTTGCATCAAGCAAGTCTTCACCTTTCTCTTGCAGCTCTTTTGCGAACTCGACAATCAAGATCGCATTTTTTGCAGAAAGACCGATCACCGCAATAATTGCTACTTGGAAGTAAATGTTATTTGAGAGATTTGGATCTCCTTTAATAATCATACCCAAGTAAGTCAATACGATTGCACCAATGACACCAAGTGGTACCACCAGTAAAACCGAGAATGGAATTGACCAGCTTTCATAAAGTGCTGCTAAGCAAAGGAATACGATTAACAATGAAAGCGCATATAAGAATGGAGCTTGAGCACCAGACTCACGTTCTTCAAGTGATAAACCTGTCCATTCATAGTCGAAACCTTGTAAGCCCATAGATGGTAACTTACCAATAATTTCTTCCATTGCTTTCATGGCATCACCAGAGCTCACGCCAGTTGCAGGAGTACCTTGAATGTTAACCGATGATACGCCGTTATAACGTTCAAGACGAGGAGAACCATAAGTCCATTCACCAGTAGCAAATGCAGAGAATGGAACCATTTCACCTTTGTTATTACGTACATACCACTTGTTTAAGTCTTCAGGCATCATACGGCTACCCGCATCACCTTGAACATAAACTTTTTTCACACGACCACGGTCAACGAAGTCGTTAATGTATGAACCACCCCATGCAATACGCATTGTATTGTTGATGTCAGCAATGCTCACACCCATTGCGCCAGCTTGAGCCTGATCTACATTAATTTGATACTGAGGTGTATCTTCCTGACCATTTGGACGTACACCCATAAGGCGTTTATCTTGTGATGCAAGACCTAAAATCGTGTTACGAGCGGCGATCAGTTTCTCATGGCCTTGACCACTTGAATCTTTAAGCTGTAAGTTAAATCCGGCAGTTACACCCAATTCAGGCATCGCTGGTAGTTGTAATGGCATGATATAAGATGCGTCTTTAACGATCATATTTAATGCCATACCACGTTTAATTAATGCACCGATTTGAGTTTCTGGTGATGTACGCTTGCTCCAGTCTTTTAACTTAATAAATCCAATACCAGCATTTTGACCCACACCTGTGAATGAGAAACCAGAAACGGCAAAGACAGACTCAACAGTGTCTTTTTCATTCATGAAGAAGTTTGTCATGGTATCAATCACTTTACCTGTGCGGTCAAGCGTTGCATTTGGAGGTAGTTGAACAAGTGTCATTACAACGCCCTGATCTTCTTCTGGTAAGAATGAAGATGGGAGTTTTTGGAACAAGAATACTAAAAGGGCAACTACAACAGCATAAAGAACGCCAGAGAAGATTTTGCCTTTAAGCATGCGACTAACACCATTTTGGTAGCTATGCGACATGCGGTCAAAACCATTGTTAAAGCTTCTAAAGAAACGAGCAAAGATATTATTGCTTGGTTCTTTGTTCGGATCATGCTGTTTTAAAATAGTTGCACAAAGTGCAGGGGTGAATGTTAACGCTACAATTAGCGATAGAACCATTGCTGTTACAAGGGTAATCGAGAATTGACGGTAAATTACACCTGTTGTACCACCAAAGAAGGCCATTGGTACGAATACCGCTGTCAATACACTGGTAATACCAACTAACGCACCAGAAATCTGCTGCATTGAACGAGAAGTTGCCGTAACCGGATCGGTATGGTCTTCGCTCATTACACGTTCAACGTTTTCGACTACAACAATGGCGTCATCGACCAGAAGACCGATTGCCAATACCATAGCAAACATGGTTAAAGTGTTAATCGAGAAACCGAAGATATTAATAACAGCAAATGTTCCTAATACAACTACTGGAACTGCAAGCGTTGGAATAATCGTTGCGCGCCAGTTTTGTAAAAATAGGAACATGACGATGAATACCAAAATCACAGCTTCAATTAATGTGTGTACTACACTTTCAATTGAAAGACGGATGAATGGAGTCGTGTCATAAGCTAATTTATCAGCAAGACCTGCTGGATAGTTCTTACGTAATTCAGATAAACGTTGTTCAACAGCAGCAGCTGTATCTAGTGCGTTCGCACCTGTTGCAATTTTAATTGCAAGACCGCCTGCTGGTTTACCATTAAATTTTGAGTCGAACTGGTAGTTATCAGAACCTAACTCTACGCGAGCAACATCTTTTAAACGAACTTCAGCACCAGATGCTGTGTTCTTTAAGAAGATATTTTTAAACTGCTCAGGAGTCTGTAACAAGCTTTGTGCGTTTACTGTTGCGTTAAGTACTTGACCTTGTACGGCAGGTGCGCCACCTAATTGACCTACAGCAACTTGCGAGTTTTGTGCTTGTAACGCAGTCGCAATGTCACTTGGAGTGAGTTGATAACTTGTTAATTTGGCCGGATCAAGCCAAATACGCATTGCGTATGAACCACCAAATACTTGTACCTCACCAACACCAGCAACACGGCTAAGCGGTTCTTTAATTGTCGAGTTTACATAGTCTTTAATGTCTGAGTCTGAAAGGCTGTTATCTGGTGAGTAAAATGCAATAACTTGCAAGAAGCTTGCACCAGATTTAGTAACAGTTACACCTTGACGTTGTACATCTTCAGGTAGAAGAGCAGTTGCAGATTGCAATTTGTTTTGAACCTGAACTTGTGCAATATCAGGGTCAACCCCTTGCTCAAAGTTTAACTGAATAGATGCCTGACCATTACCAGCACTGTTAGATGAAATATAGCGTAAGCCATCAAGACCATTCATTTGTTGTTCAATGATCTGGGTTACGGTATTTTCAACGGTTTCAGCCGATGCACCAGGGTAAGTCGCAGCAATTGTGACTGTCGGTGGTGCAATCGTTGGATACTGTGCAATAGGCATTTTTGTTAGCGTGAGAATACCCGCCAACATAATGACTAATGCAATCACCCACGCAAAGATGGGGCGATGAATAAAAAATTGTGCCATTCAATCTACCCCTTATGCATTTGAAGCTGCTTTCTGTTCTGCTTGAGGTTTACCTGATTGAGCCGGTTTAGCAGCATTTGGTGCTGCACCTTGAGGATTTGCTGGTTGAGCTTGATAAGGTTTTGCCGATACTTCTTGCCCTTCTTTAACTTTGGCAACACCATCAACAATGACTTTATCACCGGCTTTTAAGCCGTTTGTCACAATCCAGTTTTGTCCTTGAACACCTGAGGTTTCAACAGGACGACTCTCAACAGCCCCTTTAGCATTAACAAGCATTGCTACAGCTTGACCTGTAGGTAGACGTGTAATGGCTGCTTGTGGGATCAGATAAGCATTTGGAACAACACCCTGAACAATTTGTGCAGTGGTATACATACCCGGAAGCAATAAATGATTCGGGTTAGAGAATACGGCACGTAATGTAATTGTTCCTGTATCTTGGTTTACAGAAGCATCAGAGAAAGCAAGCTGGCCTTCGATCGGGTAGGTAGAACCATCTTCAAGCTTTAATTTTACTTTCGTGTTGTTACTATTATTCAGACTGCCTTTACTCAATTGTTGACGTAAACGCAATAATTCAGCACTAGACTGATTAATATCAACATAGATTGGATCTAACTGTTGAATTGTCACTAACGGATCAGTCTGATTTGCAGTAACCAAAGCACCAGCTGTTACTGTCGAACGTCCAGATTGCCCAGAAATAGGAGAGCGAATTGTAGAATAACCAAGATCTACATTTGCATTTGTTACTTGAGCCTTAGCTGCAGCAACTTGTGCTTCTGCAACATTGACTTGACCAAGTAAATCATCATATTCCTGTTTAGACACAGCATTACTAGAAACAAGTTGCTTATAGCGATTTAACTTGGTACGTAGTGAAGCTAGATTTGCCTGTTGTTGTAGGAGAGATGCTTTTGCATTTTCTAACGTTGCGCGGTTCGTTCTAGAGTCAAGCTCATAAAGTGCCTGACCTTCACGAACGTAGCTTCCTTCAGCAAATAAACGTTTTAAAATCACGCCACTTGTTTGAGGGCGAACTTCAGAAATTTGATATGCTGAAGTACGGCCTGAAAGCTCAACGCTTTGTTCAACACTTTGCGGTTGAGCAACAATAACACCTACTTCTGCAGGCGGCATTTTCTGAGCAGCAGCAGCTTGCTGTTTCTCATCGGAGCCTTTGCTACAACCAACAAGTGCGATACTTGTTGCTAATGCGCAAGCAGTAAGGGCTGGTGCCCAAAGCTTAGCCGACATCATTGTTCCACCTCGTTTAGATAAAATCTAAAAATATATTTGTTTTCTACTTAACCTACTTTGTGTTTGTAATAACCAGAGCCAAAGCAGTGCAATCCAAATAAAACCAATGCCCCAACCAGCGAGTACATCTGTTGGGAAATGAACTCCTGCATATATTCTTGAAAGCCCCATACACACAAACCAAAGACAGGAGATCAAAACAATATAAGGAGAGTTAGTGTTGTGCTTATGGCATAACATAATCATTGCCAGACAAGCCAGTGTTGATGCATAAACACTGTGTGCACTTGGGAACGATGCACCGTAACTTTCAACAATATGATATGCCGCAGGAGGTCTAGGCCGGTTAACACACCATTTGAGCAGCCAACCAATGGTGATACTGCCGATAACTCCCAAGCTAATGAAAATAACAGTAATAAATTTTTTATACCATGCTAAATATACACATACTAGAAAGGATAAAAAACATACAAAAGGCATGCCGCCTACGCGTGCAAGAAAGGTAGTTATACTATTAAGATAATCTAAACGATGATGACTCAATGTTTGAACGGTGAGCAAGTCCAAAGATTGAAGACTTGGTACAAAAAGACCAAGAACACCTAATCCTAAAAAAACACAACCAATACAAAGCAATAGATAGGGCATAAACACACCTTTGCTCATTCATATAGTTTTTTCACTATTGAACGCCGTTGAAAGTGTACTTGCCAGTACACTTTTTTTCAAGCCTGATAGATCATCGTAAATTCATTTTGAAATTTTTTTAACATTTGGAAAAACAATCACAACAAAATTGACGAAATTCACATTTTATGTACAAAGCAAAACTCAGTGTTCTGCTTTTTTACCGCTACTGGCTTGTGTATTTTCTTCGAGTTCTAGTGGCTGTTTGGGTGGCCAAAAGAAATCGCTTGGACGTGTAAGAAAATGGGTCATGACCAGTTTGGCTAAAGGTTTCCATTGTTCAAAGCGAACTCGGCGTGCGCGTAGGGCTACAATAATCGTTAAGGTGAAACTTACGAATAAGTTGGTGAGGCCGATACATAGCACACCTAAAAACGAAACTATAATCAAACCAATATCAGGGCTACCATTAATGGTCATTAAACCTTGTATGAAGTTCGCTGAAGCAAAGGCAATATGTCGAATATCAAGAGGTAGACCAAGGATGAAACCTATGGTTCCCATACTTCCTAGCATGACACCAAATAGAAAGTTACCCGCAAGAGCGCCTAAGTTACGTTCAATATATTCAGCAAAACGATTAAGACGTTCTTGTCCAAATAAGTTCCTTAAACGTCGGTGTGCTTTTAAACGCGGCCCTACTTTTCTATAAACAGCCATATTATCGAAATAGCCTGCGATAAGCCCTGACAAGAACAAACACACACCTGCGATTGCTGCATGTGGAACTGCTAACGACGTAAAAGGATTTAAGCTATGTAATAAATAGGTTGCTTTGGTGTGGGTTAATAAAGGCTCATCTAGGTAAAACTGCCAAGCAAAAGTAATCAGGGCAGCAGTGGGAATCGCAATTGAGATGTTACCCAAAATAGCAATAAACTGAGTTCGAATAATATTGATAATAAGTGCTGCTAATTCTGCAATTTGTGCAGTTTTAGAGCCTTTACGCTGCTGTACAGTTGCAGCGAGTGCAGCAGCGGTCATTGCTGGCTGTTTTGTTGCAACTGTAAAGTGCAGTACGTGAATTAGAATAAAGCCAAGTGAATAGTTCATACTGAACGTAAAGGCTTGCATGAGCGGTGCCATTGTCATTCGTGCAGCAAGAATCTTTAATGTTGCCATGCAGGCAATAATGACACCTGCACCAGCAGCAGCTTTGTACATTCCCCAAAAGCCTTTAGTGTCTGTACTTACATAATGTTCACCGGTACGGCTCGCATTTTCTGTAACCTGAAACGCGATGAGTTCACTGGTGGTGCTTAATAAAGAGCGAACACTTTTTTCACTATAATGAGCTTTAGTTAAGTCCGAAATTAGGTTTCCTAAAGAAACGTAGCGTCCTTCACTGTCGTCTACAACTAGATAAAGTAATAATTCAATTCGATCTAAACATTGCTCAAGCAAAGACAACAAATAAGTCAAACTTAAACTAACACCGATTCTTTTGGTGGCCCGACGTATTTTTAAAACAACATCTCGACATTGTTCTAACATTACAAAGGCTTGAGAAGCATCTGGAGGCACTGTTACGACAGTGTCATGTTGAGAAATATCTTGTTTTTTATATTTTTCGATAAACTCAATGATTTCGCGGTTTTGTACCAAAAAAGGTGATTCGTATTCAGTTAGTTCTGGTTGAGCATTAATAAACTCGGGATAAAGCCCAATACCGCTAATCCGATAAGACAAGACGGTAATAGCCTTAATCATCTCTCGTTGAATAGCGTGTTTTTCATCGACGTTACTATTACTTTGTCCAATAAGTCCGAATAATGTTGCCCAATTTTTATCATCAATATGATTCAACCAGATTGAATCACTTTCTAAATAGAAAATTTTCCCAATCAAAATTTTGAGTTGACTTGAATCTTCAATAAGTGGCAGGAAATGACCACCGAGTCTTTGCCCAAGCTGATTCCAGAAACCATCTAAAGACAGAATTCCGCTATCTGCATATAAGCTCACTTGCTTATATTGATTAATTAAACGTAATAAAAAGGATTGTAAGAGAGCTGACGCGGTAGGTGTAAGTAAAAGGCTGTCAATAAATGCTTGTATTTTTTGTTGTATCTCCTCCGTATCGTGAGGATCGGATGGCCGTAAAGCATTGACTAAATCAATAAGTATATTTTCATCAATAACAGCTTGAGGATTTTCAAGCTGTTTCTGGATTTTTAAAAAATGATCTGAAAAATTTATATGCATAGGCAAAATAGTATCTACTGTATTCGATGTAATGCAAGCCGAGTTAAATTCATCAATGCCTGACGATAAGGTGTATCAGGTAAGATGGATAAGGCTTGCAGTGCTGCTTCTGTTTCTTCTTGGGCACGACGCTGGCAATAATCTAAAGCGCCAGACTTTTGTACAATTTCAATGACTTTTGATAATTGGTCAACCCCACCAGTCGCAATACTACGACGAATAATGGCGTGTTCTTCACCTGTTGAATGTGCTAATGCTGAAATTAACGGTAAAGTCGGTTTACCTTCCATCAAATCATCACCAATATTTTTACCTAATGTTTCAGCATCCGACGTGTAGTCTAAAATATCGTCAATAATTTGGAAGGCATTTCCAAAATGACCTGCAAATAATCTTAAAGGTTCACGATAGGCTTCTTGGCCCGCCAAAATAGCAGCACCTTCAGTTGCAAGTTCAAATAAGCGAGAAGTTTTACCGTGAATAATTTTTAAATATGTTTCTTCAGTTGTATCTGGTTGATGCTGAGATTGAAGCTGTAATACTTCACCTTCTGCAATTTCACATGTACCTGTTGAGAAGTCTTTTAATAAGGTCATGTTGTTTAAGTCGACCAATAGGTCAAAAGCCCGAGCAATAAGGAAATCACCCACTAACACGGCAGTTTGGTTGTTCCAAGTTGCATTGGCAGTAGGACGGCCACGGCGAAGCCCCGATTCATCGACCACATCATCATGCACTAAAGTTGCTGTATGGAGCATTTCAATAATGGCTGCTAGACGCTGTGCATTTGCCATGTTCTCTAAACCACAAGCACGTGCTGCAAGTAAACACATGATTGGGCGCATACGTTTGCCACCAGCTTCAACAACATGTTTACTTACCGACATGACCAAGCCGACTTTTGAGCTAATTCCTTCATTAATCAAGTGATCCATCGCAGCAAAGTCTGTAGCAACAGGAGCGAGAATGTCTTGCTTAAAATCGATGACCATATGAAGAAAAACCCCGTATAGGTAATAATTGGCGTTAGTGTATCAATTAAAAGTGCATTAAACAGGGAAACAAGCAATTGATATTCATCATTGTATATTCATGAAGAGTTCTTTGTTCTTTATTTCGGCAAAACGATGTGTTTCCGACAAAACAATAAATTTTAATAACGTCAACATGAATACAGCTTGTTCTTGTTGCAAGTTGTGATTGGAACTTTATTTTAAATTCTATTCAGAATCAATGAAAAGTACCAAATTCGAATCGAAGCTGTTTTTATTGTGTAAGAATAACCCCTTCTAGTTGTATAGATAAAGATAAAGCACTTGTCGTTTGATCAAATTTCACTTAAAATCTGTCGCCTTGTATAACCCCAGTGGCGTTCGTTTTAAGATCGATATATCCCTTTATCGACACGACGACACGGGCTGATTGGAGTACATTATGTACGCAGTAATCCAAAGCGGTGGTAAACAGCACCGTGTAGTTGAGGGTGAAACCCTTAAAGTTGAATTATTGAAAGCTGAGTCTGGCGCAACTATTACATTTGATGATGTATTAATGGTTGTAAATGGTGACAGCATTCAAATCGGTGCTCCAGTTGTAGCTGGCGCTAAAGTAACTGCAGAAGTGATTGGTCATGGTCGTCACGACAAAATCCGCATTATCAAAATGCGTCGTCGTAAACACTACCGTAAGCAACAAGGTCACCGTCAATGGTTCACTGAGTTGAAAATTACTGGTATTTCAGGCTAATCACGAGGAGTAAGAGACATGGCAACTAAAAAAGCCGGTGGATCGACGAAGAACGGTCGTGATTCAAACCCAAAAATGTTAGGTGTTAAAGTTTACGGTGGTCAAACTGTAACTGCTGGTAACATCATCGTTCGTCAACGTGGTACTGAATTCCACGCTGGTGCAAATGTTGGTATGGGCCGTGACCATACTTTATTTGCTACTGCTGACGGCGTAGTAAAATTCGAAGTGAAAGGTCAATTTGGCCGTCGCTACGTAAAAGTTGAAGCTGTTTAAGTTTTAGCTTTAAAAAAAAGCCCACATTTTGTGGGCTTTTTTTATGGAACTTCATTAATTTTATCTTCATCATGATGAATGAAATTCTACAAACAATATGAATAACATAACAAAATATCTTATTTTCTCAATGATTAGCACTGAGTTTGTCGGTTAATATGGGTCATGAAATGAAGAGCTTATTCTGCTTGTTCTAATCAAAGCTTAATAGGTTATCTTACAGCAACTAAAAAGGTGATGACATGAATATGCTTCGTAAAACCATGTGTGCTATTACACTCAGCGCGTCAGTGCTTGCTCCTGTAATGAGTACTACAGCGTTCGCTGCACCAGTAGCAGCACCGGAGCAACAGGCAATTGGTAACTTGGTAAATCAGTTGTCAGGATTACAACGTTTAACTGCCGATTTTGAGCAAACAACGAAATCTAATACAAAAACTGTGGTACAGAAAAAAGGTTTAGGTGCTCAGCATATGAACCAGACGTTTAAGGGGTCTATGAAGGTTGAACGTCCAGGGAAATTTTATTGGGAAACTGTGAGCCCGTCTAAACAGACTATTGTAACTAGTGGTAAAACAGTCTGGATTTATGATCCTGATTTACAACAAGCCGTACGTCAAAGTTTAGATTCACAAGTAGCCGATACGCCAGCTTTATTGCTTTCAGGTAATACCAATCAAATCATGAAGTCTTACCGAGTGACTCAGCCAGATAAGTCTAAGTTATACTTCACTTTATTTCCTAAAAAAGAAGATGGCGCTTTTCAAAGTTTAACGATTAGTTTTGGTGCAAACAAAGCACCGACGTTAATGGTGCTACAAGATTCTTTAGGTCAAACCACTTACGTGAAATTTAATAATGTGAAAGTGAATGTTTCAATTCCAGCTTCTACTTTTAATTTTACGCCTCCTAAAGGCACCGATATTATTGACCAATAATTATTCTGACTCTTTAAGAAAGCCACCATTTCAGGTGGCTTTCTTTTTATATATCAACCCTAGATACATTTTTTAACCCCGTCTTATTCTTACGCTTTGTATAGTGATAAAAGAGAATATACGGGGATTAACATGCGACTTTACGATAAGAAAATTATTTTCATTCTTCCTATGGTAGCTGCCATGGTGGCAGTAAGTGGTTGTCAGCCAAAATCTGCAGCTAAAGATGAGCAACCTGCATCTAGTGCTTCCGTAAAAGAGCAAAAACAAGTTGAAGTTCCTGTTATTCAGGCAAAAGTAATTCCAGTAAAATTACCAAAGTCTAAAGTTTGCCTTGAAGATGGTTGTACTGAATATGATTTCCAGACAGTACAAACGAATCAAAAATGGATTAATGATTATTTTACGAACCGTATAAAAAAAGCTGATCCGAATGCTTTTGCAAACTTGGCTGATAAACCTGTTGAAGTACCAGAGGGAGAGCCTCGTTCAAGTCAAAGTGCAATTTATGTTCGTTATTTAGGACAAAATTATAATCTTGCAACCTTTGCCTTACAGACATACTCATACTCCGCAGGTGCAGCACATGGCATGTCACATCAAGAATTTGTAAATTTCGATTTATTAAATAAAAAGCACATTACTGTGGCTGAGCTTATTAAGCCAGATGTAGAAAAACAACTTGTTGATGCACTTTTTGATGCGAATACCAACTGGCTTCAAGACCACAATATTACCCGTGAAAAACTGCAGTTAAGTGATAATTACTACTATGGTGCCAATGGGATTGTTTTTGTTTATCCAGTCTATGAGTTAGCTTCTTATGCAGAGGGTATGACTGAATTAACACTGCCGTATTTTGAGGCAGCTAAGTTCATTAAACCTGAGTATTTACCAAGTGTGCCAAATTACAACATGTAAAATATGTGGTCTCTTCTTAGAATTGTGTGAAAGCTATTCGATATGAAGATGATCACTATATTTTTTAGTGCTAAGGGCTTACACTATAGCCAGTTTTTTACCCATATTATGATTAATTATGATCGACCCTAAGTTACTCAGAAATAATATTGAAGTCGTTAATGCAGCTTTAGCAAAACGTGGTGTTCAGCTAGATGTCCAAGAATGGGCATCTTTAGAAACTCGCCGTAAAGACTTGCAATCAAAAACTGAAAAGTTACAGGCAGAGCGAAATGCCGGTGCTAAACAAGTGGGTCAGATTAAAAAATCCGGTGGCGATGCTTCTGAAATCATGGCACGTATGCAGGCCATTGGTGATGAGATTAAAGCTGCTGAAGTTGCTTTATCAGAACTACAAAACGAGATTGAGCAAAAAGCACTAAGCATTCCAAACTTACCAGATGAGTCTGTTCCAGTTGGTAAGGATGAAAGTGATAACGTTGAAATCTCAAAATGGGGTACACCTCGTCAGTTCGATTTTGAAATCAAAGATCATACTGATTTAGGCGAGTGGATGGGCGGCCTAGAGTTTGAAACTGCGACCAAACTTACTGGTTCACGTTTCAGCGTGTTGAAGGGGCCTTTAGCGCGTCTACAACGTGCTTTAACTCAGTTCATGCTTGATACCCATACTTTAAAGAATGGGTATACTGAAGCTTACGTGCCTTATTTGGTTAATGCTGACTCACTTCGTGGGACAGGACAATTACCAAAATTTGAAGAAGATTTATTTAAACTTCAAGGCGAAAAAGAATACTACCTTATTCCTACAGCTGAAGTTCCTGTCACAAATTTTGTTCGCGACGAAATCATTGATGCAGACCGTTTACCACTAAAATATGCAGCGCATACACCATGTTTCCGTAGTGAAGCTGGTTCTTATGGACGTGATACACGTGGCTTAATCCGTCAGCACCAATTTGATAAAGTTGAAATGGTGCAAATCGTTAAACCTGAAACATCTATGCAGGCACTTGAAGAACTCACTGCACATGCCGAGGGCATTTTGCAGGCACTTGGTTTGCCATACCGCAAAATTTTGCTCTGTGGTGGTGATATGGGCTTTGGTGCGATGAAAACTTACGATTTAGAAGTGTGGGTTCCAAGCCAAAATACATATCGTGAGATTTCAAGCTGCTCTAATATGGGTGATTTCCAAGCACGTCGCATGAAAGCGCGCTTCCGTATGGATCAGAAGAAGACTGAATTAGTGCATACGCTAAACGGCTCAGGTCTTGCAGTAGGGCGTACTTTGCTTGCGGTAATGGAAAATTACCAACGTGAAGACGGCTCAATCGAGATTCCAGAAGTATTACGCCCATATATGGGTGGTGTAACGTTTATTGACTAAACTTTGCATCTAAATTGTGCACGTTTTTTGCTTAAACATAATCAGATGATTGATGTAGAGGTTTAAGGTGGATATTTTTCCAATCTCTTTAAAGTTGCAGCAGCAACGTTGTCTGATTGTGGGCGGAGGGCATATTGCTTTACGCAAGGCAACCTTATTAGTTAAGGCGGGGGCAATAATTGATATTGTTGCTCCTGAAATTGAAGAACAGCTTCTGCAATTAGTAACAACAACAAATGGTCAGCATTTTGTTGAAGTTTTCTCTGAGAAGTTTTTAAGTACACCATATCGACTCGTCATTGCCGCGACCAATGATCCGCAAGTCAATAAAACAGTTTTCGAGCAATGCGAAGTACGTAATTTACTCGTAAATAGTGTTGACGATATTCCACATTGCCGCTTTATGGTTCCTGCGATTATTGACCGTTCACCTTTAGTGATTTCGGTTGCTTCAAATGGGACATCTCCTGTTTTATCTCGTCAAATCCGTACACAGTTAGAGACATCCATTCCGCATGGAATGGGGAAGTTAGCTGAGTTTTCAGGAAAATGGCGAAATCAGGTTAAAGAAAAAATTTCTAATCCCGATGAACGCCGTATTTTTTGGGAAAACTTGTATGCAAGTCCCTTAAAAGAGCAGGTTTTTAACGATAATCTAGATATTGCGGATAGCATGCTTGAACAAGCATTGCAGGAGTGGAAAGCACCTAAAGGTGAAGTTTATTTAGTGGGTGCAGGTCCTGGTGATCCTGAACTGCTTACCTTAAAAGCTTTACGTTTAATGCAGCAAGCTGATGTGGTCATTTATGATCGTTTGGTATCTCAACCTATTTTAGAGTTATGCCGTCGAGACGCGACAAAAATATATGTCGGAAAAGCTCGCTCAAATCATTCGGTTCCCCAAGATGGGATCAATGCTTTACTCGTTGAATATGCTCAACAAGGAAAGCGTGTTTGTCGTTTAAAAGGCGGTGATCCGTTTATTTTTGGGCGTGGTGGTGAAGAGATCCAAGAATTATTCCAAGCTGGTGTGCCATTTCAGGTGGTTCCGGGTATTACAGCAGCATCTGGCTGTTCAGCTTATGCGGGTATTCCGCTCACTCATCGTGATTATGCGCAGAGTGTACGTTTTCTAACTGGCCATTTAAAAGAAGGCTCTCCTGAGCTTCCTTGGAATGAGCTGGTATATGAGAACCAGACTTTAGTTCTCTATATGGGCTTAGTAGGCTTGGAACGTATTTGTGAGCAATTAATCGCTCACGGACAGCGCCCAGATATGCCAGTTGCATTAATTTCAAAGGGTACAACCCCTGAACAAAAGGTTGTGGTGGGGTCACTTGCTGATATCGCATCTAAAGTGACAGAACATCAAATTCATGCGCCGACTCTCACGATTATTGGTGAGGTCGTACGTCTGCGTGAACAGTTACAGTGGAACTAGTGGGCTAATAATTATCTTCGATTAAGTTAATGATTGCCTGAGCTAACCAACAAGTAATTTAAGTGAGTAATTAAGTGATTCATGTTGTTCTATACGAGCCTGAGATTCCTGCAAACACAGGAAATATTATTCGACTATGTGCGAATACAGGGGCTCAATTGCATTTGGTTAAGCCTTTAGGTTTTGAGCTTGATGATAAAAAGCTTAAACGTGCAGGGCTTGATTATCATGAATGGGCAAGAATGCAGATTTGGGACAATATTGAAGCATGCCTCGCAGACTTAAAGTCAAAAGGTGTTGAGCATGTCTTTCCTCTAACGACGAAGGGTTCTGCAACTCCGCATACAGTTGATTTGAATCGACCTGTGGCTTTACTGATGGGGCCAGAAACACGCGGCTTGCCTGAGCATGTTCGTTTGATGTTCCCTCAAGAGCAGTGGATTCGCTTGCCAATGGCTGAAAACTCTAGAAGTTTGAATTTGTCTAACGCAACGGCTGTAATTGTTTACGAAGCATGGCGTCAGCAAGGTTTTAAAAATTTAGGTTAGTTTCCTAAATACAAAAAAACAAGGCCCTTGGTGGCCTTATTTTTTTGATCTAATTTTAATTTAAGCTTGTTCTAGTACTTTTTCATCATAGGTGATTTGTGCTGCTAAAACTTGCTCAATGTTTGTTTCAGCCCATTCCTTTAATTGGAATGCCATTGAAGCTACATTTTGCCCTAAAGCAGTAAGTGAGTAATCAACACGGATAGGTGAGGTATCTTGAATTTTACGTTCGATAAAGCCATCTCTTTCTAGCATTTTTAACTTTTGTGACAAGACTTTAGGTGAAATACCCTGAATATTCTTTTTGAGTAAATTGAAGTGCTGCGTTTCTTCCTCAAGAATATTTAAGATGAGTAAAACCCACTTATCTGCAATTTTTTCAAAAAATAAACGAGCAGGGCAATGTTGTTGAAAAATATTGTATTTTAGACATTCATTCATACCATTTACCTACTTATTTCTAAAAAAATATACTAGTTACCAAGTGGTAACTAATTGACACCTAGTTTCTAAAATATATCATAAAATGGAATTTAATAAAACACAGGTTTCTCCCATGTCTAATTCTAATATTGCGGTTGTATATTTCTCTGGTTATGGCCACACGAAAGTAGTTGCTGAAACTTTTGCTAATGAAATTAATGCTCAACTTATCCAGATTGATCAGGAAGGTAATATTACTGAGCAAGATTGGGAAACATTAAACAATGCAAAAGGTATTGTTTTTGGTGCTCCGACTTATATGGGTACGGCACCATGGCAGTTTAAAAAATTTGCTGATGCAACTTCAAAAGTTTGGTTTACACGTGGTTGGGAAGATAAAGTATTTGCAGGCTTTACCAACAGTGCAAGTCTAAATGGTGATAAGCAAGTTACGCTTATTCAATTACAAACTTTAGCATCACAACATGGTGGTATTTGGGTGAGTCTTGGATTGCCGCCATCAAATACAAAAAGTGCAACACGTGAAGATGTAAATAACCTAGGCGGTTCAGTAGGTCTACTTGTTCAGTCGCCATCAGACGCAAGCGTTGATGAGATTCCAACAGGGGACTTGGAAACAGCAAAACTTTATGCAAAACGCGTACAAGGTATTGTAAATAAAATATTTGGATAATAAGTCCATAAAAAAGGCGCTTTAAGCGCCTTTTTTATTATTCATGCTCGTTGTGTTGAGGAGCATTGTATTTAAAGCCTTTGGTCTTGTAAGCAAGATAACCTACACCAACCACTGCCCAAGCCAAGCCAATTTGTAAAGCAAGCTTGTCAATTTCTAACCACATTAGGAACACACTGGCAAAGCCAAGCGTCGGTACAATAATGTAATTAATAATATCTTTAACAGATTTGTTTTTACCATCTCTAAGCGCATAGCGCGAAATTACAGAGAAGTTCACAAAACTAAAAGCAGTTAAGGCCCCGAAACTAATTAAGTTAACAATATGTTCAAGGTCTAAAAAGCCAGCAGACAGCGCAACTACACCAACAATAAGAATGTTGTAAGTTGGAGTATGTAGTCTTGGGCTAATATGACCAAACAACTTTTTATTGATAACGCCATCACGTCCCATAACATACATTAAGCGAGATACACCAGCATGTGCTGAAATACCCGATGCCATTACTGCAACCACGGCAAAGTATAAAACTAATGTTTTAAATGCGATGCTACCAATTGCTGCAACCATCACAGGTTGTGATTCATCTAAAGGCTTAAAGTACGTATTAGGGTTGCTCGGGAAATACAGCTGGATAAAGTAAGTGCTTATGATAAAAATGACACCAGCAAGAAGTGCTGTTGAAAAAATCGCTTTTGGAAGGGTTTTTTCTGCATCTTTTGTTTCTTCAGCAAGTGAAGATAAAGCATCAAAACCTGTAAAAGAAAAGCACAGTACTGTTGCACCACCAATCAAAGCACTAATAGAGGTCATATCATTCCAAAAAGGAGTGAGTGACCATAATTCAGCTTTATCCGGATTTAACGTACCGTCAGCATATACACCTTGGGTCAGCAAGGTATACACTTGATAAACAAAGTAAAAGATTACACCAAGTTGAATAACTACAATTGTGCTGTTAAAGCGAGCAACAAAACGTGCGCCGAATAAGTTAATAACAGTCATTAGTGCAGTTAAGCCAATAACCCATAACCAATTATTTACTTCCGGAAACAATGCTCTTAAATAAATATCGGCCAAAATGATATTGACGAGTGGTGAAAGTAAATAATCTAGCCAAGATGACCAACCCACCATAAAACCAACATTAGGGTGAATTGACTTTTGGGCATAGGTATATGCTGATCCTGAAGAAGGATAGCGTTTGATCATGTGTCCATAACTGATTGACGTCAATAAAATCGCAACTAACGCAAAAATATAAGAAGTAGGTACATGACCACCACTTCGTTCTGATACTAAACCAAAAGTATCAAATAAAGTTAATGGTTGAATATAAGCTAAACCAATAATAATGATGTGCCATAGCACAAGATTCTTTTGGAGCTTAGCTGTTGGTTTAGTCCCAGATAAGTTTGTCAACGGCGTTATCCTCATAATCGTTGATCAAGGATCAGCTTGGTGTTAAGGATCGTTTGAGACGAACGATCCCCCCTACATAAAAGATAAAGTGCGCCAATCTATCCTAAATTGATGCAAATTGTCAGTACTTTCGTGGAATTTTTAGCAAATTTTTTGCCATATTTCCAAAGAAAATGATGAATAAAAATTCATAGATATAAAAAAGGTCTGATTTGTCATAAAAATCAGACCTTTAAGTTTTACTTTAAATATCTAAAACTTAAGTTACCAAGCTTTTTGTAAGATCTCGCGTATGTCTTTTAAGCTTGCTTCCTTAGGATTATAAATAATAGAGCCATCATTTAGTGCTTTTTCAGCAACTTCATCAAGTTGAGCTTCAGTAACCTTACCAGTTTCGCGCAAGGTACGAGGTAACTTGGTTAGGCTAAACAAGTGATCACGCATTGCTAGAATAGTCGTAATTGCTCTATCTGCACGTTGGGTTGCTGGAGTTTGGGCATAAATATCTGCACCAGCTAGAGGTAATAGTAACTCACCAATTTTCTGACCATTTACTTGTTTGTTGTATTCAAGCACATAAGGTAAGAATAGGTTCATACATAAACCGTGGGGCAGGTGAGCGACCGCACCTAATGCATGTCCTAAAGAGTGTACAAGACCTACCATCGAATTGGAAAATGCGATACCTGCCATTGTGGAAGCTTGTGCAAGCTCTAAACGACCTTGTGAGTCATTTGGATTTTCTAAAACGTTAAATAGATTTTCGCTAATCTTTTTAATACCTGCACTCGCATAAGCATCGCTGAGTGGATTGGCTGCCATACATGTATATGCTTCCACACAGTGTGTTAATGCATCCATACCAGTCATTGCCGTCAAGTGAGGTGGCAATGTTAATGTCATGCGTGGATCTAAGATTGCAGCATGTGGCATTAAATAGTATGAAGCAAATGCCAATTTAACATTCTTTTGTGTGTCGGAAACCACCGCAACCATAGTCACTTCTGAACCAGTACCTGAAGTGGTCGGGATCACAAAAAATGGCTTTAATGGTTTTGGTAGGTTATGAGCGCCAGAATATTGAAGAAGGTCATTTCCACCTTCTGAGACTAAAATATTGGTTGCTTTGGAGGTGTCAATAACAGAGCCACCACCAACAGCAATAATCGCATCACATTTATTTGTGCGATAAGCTTCAGCAGCAAGACGAACTACTTCAAGACTTGAGTCTGGTGGAACATCATCAAAAACATGACCAATCACAGCATCAGTCGTGCTAAATGCAGCTTCAATAGGGTTGAGTAAGCCATTTGCGCGAACGCCTTTATCTGTAATGATAAGCGGACGCTTTGCACCTAAAGTTGCAAGTTCAAACGGAATATGTTCTAAAGCAGCATTACCGGCAATGACTTTTACAGGACAAAAGAATTCGTAATATGGTTTAGCCATGTTATGCGCTCCGCTTGAAGTAAGACTTAGCTACTTTTAAGTAAATATTTGCAGCTTCGTTGAATTTTTCTTTTAGGGTGAGTTCGGTTGGATATTCTTTAACTGCAAGTGACGCTACCAATTTCGGTAAAATGAGAGATTCCATTTTATTTAGGCAGCGCACTAAACGAATTGCTGCGGATACATCGCCATCAGCAATCATGCGGTCATTTGCAAATGCTTGAGCGGTACTTTCCTGAAAAGAGAACACCAAAAAAGCATGAGTTACATGCTTAAACGTAATGGTTAAATCAGGCTTTTTTTCCGCTCTTTTCAGCAGTTCTAATTGTTTATCTTCTGTCACTCGTGCAAAAAATGCTGGTCCATTTGGGAAAACATTCATTGAAAGTACAAAGTGAACAGGAAATTTAGACACTTCCTCTTGTATTTCACTATCTACCTGACTTGCCATGACTAAGCCTCGACCAACAACGTCCATCATGAGCTTAACGTAGGCAAGTTGCAGAGTGGGCTTTACAGCTTTTGTCGAAATCACTTGCTATCCCTTCTTAAAATTATGCAAAAGCAAATTTAGAGTAATTACTCTAATATATTTTTATTCCATCTCAAAATCATTTATTCAATTTTGACTTCAGGGTCATTAAAGTGACCAGATGTCTTAATATACTCAATAAAGTCCTGACAAAGTTGTTCAAATGATGGATATGGAGTCACCAAATCTTGTATGCGAACCATTTCCAAACCAGCATAACCGCATGGGTTAATGGTTTGAAAACCAGTTAATGCGCAGTCTAGGTTTAAGGCTAGACCATGATAACTACGACCACGACGAATTTTGAAACCTAAGGAACCTATTTTTCTGTCATTTACGTATACACCTGGAGCATCAGGTTTTGCATATGCTTCAATATTATATTTCTTTAAAACATCTATCATAAATTGTTCAGCAAAACTGACTAATGTACGCACATTCCACTTCAGACGATTAAGATCAAACATGAAGTAAGCAACGAGTTGACCAGGTCCATGCCATGTCACTTGCCCACCACGGTCAGTTTGAACCACAGGAATGTTAGATGGAATTAGAATATGCTCAGGTTTTCCTGCCTGACCTTGAGTTAGAACTTCGTGATGCTGGAGTAACCACAGCTCGTCGGGTGTATTTTCATCACGTTGATTGGTCAGGTTTTTCATCAATTCGAATTTGCTTTGATAATCTTGTAAATCGTTCCACTGACGAATAATCAAAGTGGGTTTATCAAGGCTCATTAAACATTTTCCTGTGCGATGTACTTAACAGAAGAGCAACTTCACTTTTAGGTTGTGAAAATATGCTCTTGATGAGTTTAAAGTATTTTGCTTAAACGATTCTAAATATTTGTAATTATTTATAATAAGCTTGATAGAAATAAAAATGCCATGACACGAAATTTGTCATGGCATCTTAAAATTAAAGTGCAGTTCTGATCTGCGGGCAAGCAGCCAAGTCTGCATACAAAGCATGAACTTGTTCCAATTCATCAAAACGTAATTGTGCGGTTAATGAATGGTATTTGCCTGTACGAGATTCTTGTACTTTTAACGTTGATTGGTCAAAGTCAGGAAAATGTTTCACTAGAATATCAACTACAGCTATACGTAATTCTTCACCCGCATCGCCAATCAGTTTAATTGGATAGTCCATTGGAAATACCCAAAGGTCTTCACGGAGTTCGCGAGATGGAGTGCGGTCTAACATAAGTAACCTCATCATGTGAAACGCCTGCATCATCGCAGGCGTTTGTAGCTCTTTCTATTAAATGGGGACTAGTGCCGAAATTTCAAGATTTCAGAACTTAGTCATTCTCTAAGAAAGAACGCAAGTGTTCAGAACGAGAAGGGTGACGTAATTTACGTAATGCTTTCGCCTCGATTTGACGAATACGTTCACGCGTTACATCAAACTGTTTACCAACTTCTTCTAAAGTATGGTCAGTTGGCATATCGATACCAAAACGCATTTTCAATACTTTAGCTTCACGTTCAGTTAAGTTTTCTAGAACTTCACGAGTTGCTTCTTTTAAGCCTTCTGAAGTCGCAGCATCAATTGGAGAAGTGATGTTCTGGTCTTCAATAAAGTCCCCAAGATGCGAATCTTCATCATCACCAATTGGAGTTTCCATTGAAATAGGTTCTTTAGCAATTTTAAGAACCTTACGAACTTTAACTTCATCCATTTCCAAACGTTCACCTAACTCTTCTGGAGTAGGTTCACGGCCCATTTCCTGCAATAACTGACGAGAAACACGGTTAATCTTGTTAATCGTTTCAATCATATGTACAGGAATACGAATTGTACGTGCTTGGTCTGCGATAGAACGGGTAATCGCCTGACGAATCCACCAAGTTGCGTAAGTCGAGAATTTATAACCGCGACGGTATTCAAACTTGTCTACAGCTTTCATCAAGCCAATGTTCCCTTCTTGAATCAAGTCAAGGAACTGTAAACCACGGTTGGTGTATTTCTTCGCAATCGAAATTACCAAACGAAGGTTAGCTTCTACCATTTCTTTTTTAGCACGACGAGCTTTGGCTTCACCAATCGCCATACGTTTAGAAATATCTTTAATTTCAGCAACGCTTAAATTAAGTTCTTTCTCAATATCTGCAATCTTTTGCTGGAATGCTAGAACATCTGGACGAACTTTTTCTAAATGCGCCTTAATTTCAGCAGGAGCTTTAGCAATTTGTTCATCTAACCAAGCTGGATTAGATTCTTGTTTTGGGAAAGATGTACGGAATTGAGTACGATCCATACGACCACGACGTACTGCATAACGCATAATTTCACGTTCATTAGCACGGATTTGTTCGTGAGTGCCACGAATCATTTCTGAAATGATGTCAAATAAACGTGGAGTAAATTTAAACATCATGAATACAGTTGCCAAAGACTCAAGTGCTTCATTTGCTTCACGGCTATTACGGCCATGTTTTTCAATAATAGCTTTTGTTTGAGTCCATGCTGCTTCTAATTCAGTAAAACGAACTTTTGCAACTTCTGGGTCAGGACCTGAATCACCTTCAGAGTCATCATCACCTTCAGATTCTTCTTCCTCATCGTCATCATCAAGCTTAACTTCTTTTGTTGATTTTGAAGATGATTCGTCTTCTTCCTCAAGTTCCTCAACGTCTTCCAAAACTTCAGGAATATCTTCATCAGTTTCAGGATCGAGATAACCAGATAAAATATCTGCAAGACGACGTTCGCCAGTTAAAAAATCATTATATTCTTTTAATACAACTTCAACCGCATTTGGCCAGTAAGCAATTGAATTCAGGACATCACGAATCCCTTCTTCAATACGTTTGGCAATGCTGATTTCACCTTCACGGGTTAATAGTTCTACTGTACCCATTTCACGCATGTACATACGTACAGGGTCTGTCGTACGTCCAGGCTCATTTTCAACCGATGCAAGTACGGCAGCAGCTTCTTCTTCAGCAACTTCATCTGCTGTGTCAGTTGACTCACCGAACATAGTATCGTCAGATTCAGGTGCACGCTCGTGTACAGGAATACCAACGTCTTGAAGCATCTGAATAATGTCTTCAATCTGTTCGCTTTCAGTAATCGAGTCCGGCAGATGATCGTTAACCTCAGCGTAAGTTAAGTAACCTTGTTCTTTGCCTCGGCTAATCAGAGCCGCTACTTGAGAAGTAGGGGAATGCATATCGCTCATCTTTGCTTACTCTTTGTTGAATCTGTGGCAGTGAAAAACCGTGCATGATAGCACAATTTGCTTGAAATGTTTTGGCTTTGATCGATGACCGTTAAATAAAAAATATCTTTGAATTCACGACTATTTTTTGAATATTGGGCTAAAATCATTTTTTTCAAGTTTAAATCATGGAAAAATTTATATAAATCTTCGCTTATCGAAAGATTATGGTGTTTTATAAATACACAATTTTTTGGGTGAAAAACAGTACAAATGAGCAATTAAATGAAAAAAATATAAATAAAACTTGACAAGGAAAAGTAAGAAAGATAAATAGCGGCTAGACCCATTCACATTTTTTCATTATGAGGTAGTTTTAGTGTCTTCTACAGATTTTGAACTAGATGATAACTACGGCGATGATGATGATGTCGGTTTTGATGAGTCATCAGGCAAAATCAGTGCAAAAGAATCGTTGGAAAAACGTAGATTAATTGATGATCTATTGGCACAGCGTCGTTTAGAGCGTGAGTTAAAAGATTTCGATTATGATTTAGACGATGATGATCTTGATGATGAAGACTGATCAAAACTAAATAGGGCATCGTCGGCTTAAGTGCTATGCTATCGTCAATTTCTTTTAAAGTCAGGTAACACAATGAGTGCATTAGATTTAGACCAGTTAAGTGAATATCTAGATGGAGACCACAATGAGTATGGTCTAGACTTTGCTGCAACTCATGGTTTTTTGTGTGCAATTGCAGTAGGTCCTCAATTTGACCGTTGGTTAGATGAATTATTTGATAGTAACCATAAAAAGGTTCCTGCAGAGATCATTCAGCAAATCAAACTTTGGTTAGAGTCGATTCGTCAAGATTTAGCAAATGAAAATGGAATTGAATTTCCATTTGAAGTTGAGGAAGCGGATGTTGAGTCAAGTCTAGGCGATTGGAGTGTTGGGTTTGTTGATGCAATGTTCTTAAACGAAGAAGCATGGTTTGCTCCTGAGTATGAAGAACAATTGGTTGATTTAACTTTACCGATCATGGTTTTTAGCGGAATTGATGAAGAAGATCCACAGATGGAATCTTTCCGTCGCAATGGACAGTTAATGGATGAACTGGCAGAAGAAATTCCAGATAATTTGAATGAATTATATTTGATGTATCACACTCCAAATTAATTTATTAGAAGAAATAATAAATAACGTCCTTTCTAGGGCGTTTTTTATGTTTTAATTACTTTTAATACATAATTAAATATAATATTTTGACATTAATTTTATTTCTATATAATCACGTGCAAATTTTTTGATATCAATTTCTTAATCAAAAAATTAATTTATTTCGCCATGAATATTTTTATTGGTGATATGAAAATCTTTAATGCTTTAATAACGTGATTTAATATGAAAATAATTTTTAAAATTACTGGCGTACTCTCAGTAATATTACTTGTAGCCTGTGGTAATGAAAATAGCAAAAGTGTCAGTGAAGAAAAAATTGCACAATCAACCCAAAATCAAGTTGCTTATAAAGTAATCTCTGGTACTGCATTTTCAACTTCTGCTTTAAATGGGGCAAATGTAACAGCAATTTGTAAAGATGGGTTTGGTTTTAAAGATAATGTAATTGTTAATGCACAAGGACAATGGCAAGGAGAAATAGACACCAGTAAATTTCCTTGTCGTCTAGAGGTGAAAGCTAATGGGCAAACTTATCATAGTTATATCGACCATGAGGGAAGTGTAAATATTAACCCGCTTACGGATATGGTTGTTGCCTATGCAAGTAACCAGGTTCCTGTAATGTGGTATCAATCTGGAAGCATAACTAAAGAAAAGTTAAATTCGGCAAATTCTGCTTTGGTAGCTGAACTTATTAAAAAGGGATACGGTATTAATAATGATATAGATCTATTTAATGCTGAGATGAAAGCAAATAAGCCTACTCCTCAAGCTATTCAAGAGTTGTTGGAAACTATTAAGAATAATGGAAGTATTAAAGACTATGATGCACTGTTAATGTTAATTAAAGATGGAAATTTATCTCAAATACCTGAGAAAATAGAATTTCTAAATAATAGTGTAGCAAAAGTTTTTAGCTTTAATAAAGATGCTTGCCAAGCACTTCCGAAAAAAGAAAATATGGAACAATATAATAAATGCTCTGAGAAGGTTATTGATGATTTTTCAGAAAGTAATTTAGTTGCTACTGATTCTGATGAAAAATGTATTTTAGTTAAACAAGGCAATAAAGTAAGTTTAACTAAAGGGAATCAAACAGTATCAGCATTATTAGATAAAGAACAAGAGGATGGCATGGACTTCACTTTTGATGAAGGTGAACTAGAAATTGTAGATCTTATAATTAATACAGGGCCTTACACAGATATAAATACTTATAGTCAGATTGGATTAGACTTTTCTGGTGATGGGAAGTTGAGGGGTGTTGTTGGAAAGTCTCCAACAGTGCCTTCAATGAATTGTGCTAGCCCAGAGTTTAAAAAGCTAATGGAGCTTTATAAGTAAATTAAAAAAAGGGCATCATTTGATGCCCTTTTCTAAATTATAAGCGTTTGCGTTTAGCTGCGGCAATTTGTGATTGGCGCATGCGGAAGCCAGCTTTTTGTTTTTCAGTTGTTTTGTCGATGCAATACACGCATGAAACACCATGTTCATAGCTTGGTAGAGCAGACTCTTCTGGAGTTAAAGGCCAGCCACAAGCATGACATTTAATGTTTGCACCTTCTTCAACACCATGAGTTACAGCAGTACGTCCATCAAATACGAAACATTCACCTTCCCAAAGGCTTTCATCTGCTGGAGTTTCTTCTAAGTATTTAAGAATACCGCCTTTTAAGTGGTAAACCTCTGTAAATCCTTCTTGAAGAAGTAAAGATGTTGATTTCTCACAACGAATACCGCCAGTACAGAACATCGCAATTTTTTTGTCTTTGTGTTGTTCTAGCTCTTTTTTAACGTATTCTGGAAACTCACGGAATGTTTCTGTTTTAGGGTCAATCGCACCTTTAAAGGTACCAGCCTTATATTCATAATCATTACGTGTATCGATTAGAATAACATCATCACGTGCAATTAAATCATTCCATTCTTTAGGATCAAGATAGTGACCAACTAAATCGCGAGGTTTTACTTCTACCCCTAAAGTTACAATTTCTTTTTTTAGTTTAATTTTCATTTTACGGAACGGTTTGTCGGAGCTATGGGACTCTTTATATTCCATCGCTTTAAAACCTTCGTTTAACAAAAATTGATGAATTTTATCAATTGCCTCACGGTCCCCAGCCACGGTACCATTAATTCCTTCGCCTGCTACAATTAGAGTTCCACAAAGGTTGATTGTTTTCACTAAGTCTAAAAGACGTTGTTGAAGATCGGCAGGATCTTGAACTTCTTTAAATTGATATAGTGCTGCAACAACCCAACCCGCGGTCGCTTGCTGTTCTACAGGTGCAAGCTGTTCTACAGTAGCGTTCATGGAAAACTCCAAATGTATTAAGATAGAAATTTAAGGCGCATATTTTAGCGCGAAAATGAGTAATAAGCGAGAAAACCATAAAAAGTATATGGTTTATTTAAGGAGTTTGTTTTGAGTAATGATCATCGAACGCTCTCTCTCACCCCATGTGCAGGGCGTTGTTCAACAGTTTTTGGTGATCAGGTATGTCGTGGTTGTCGCCGTTTTAACCATGAAGTCATTCAATGGAATACTTATACAGCAGAGCAGCGTTTGGCTGTCTGGAAACGCTTAGATGATCAATTGAACCAAATCTTGGTACCTATGCTGCCTCATGCAAATCTCCAGCATGTCGAGGGTTTTATTCTAAGTAAACGTGTTCGTTTGATGGAAGGGGCGAGTAAAGGTCGTAAGCTTTATCATGCCTTAAAAATCTGTGAGAAAAATAAACATCTTGCCTCAGAAAGTGGTTTGGGTATTTTAGATTCTCAAGTTAAGACAATTTGGGATGAATTTGAAAGACGCGTCTTGGCTTTGGCTAAAGCAAGTTATGAATTGGCTTGGTTAAGAGCTGATGGTATTAGTCATCACTTGTTAAATATGTTTGAAGAAGAATAATTTTTAAAAAACTTATTTATAAAAAAAGCTGCCAAGAGGCAGCTTTTTTACATTAATGTTCTTTCGAATATTAACGCTTGATGTCACGTTGTACTTCACCAGTGTAAAGCTGACGTGGACGACCAATTTTGTAAGGGCCGCTGTGCATTTCTAACCAGTGGCTGATCCAACCAACTGTACGTGCAAGAGCGAAGATTACAGTAAACATTTCTGTTGGAATACCAATCGCTTTAAGGATGATACCAGAGTAGAAGTCTACGTTAGGGTAAAGTTTACGCTCAACAAAGTACGGGTCGTTTAGTGCAATGCGCTCAAGTTCCATAGCAAGTGCTAATTGAGGATCATTGATACCTAAAGCTTCAAGTACTTCGTCACAAGTTTGTTTCATGACTTTAGCACGTGGGTCGAAGTTTTTGTAAACGCGGTGACCGAAGCCCATAAGTTTAACTTCTTTACGCTTAACTTTTTCCATGAATTCTGCAACGTTTTCAACGCTACCGATTTCATCAAGCATTTTAAGAACTGCTTCGTTTGCACCACCGTGAGCAGGTCCCCAAAGAGCAGAGATACCAGCAGAGATACATGCATACGGGTTTGCACCAGTAGAACCAGCAAGACGAACTGTAGAAGTAGACGCGTTTTGTTCATGGTCAGCATGAAGCGTGAAAATACGATCCATTGCACGAGCAAGAACAGGATTAACTTTGTAATCACGGTCAGCAGGGGTAGCAAACATCATGTGTAAGAAGTTTTCCGCATAACTTAAATCGTTACGTGGATAGATGAATGGTTGACCTACTGTGTATTTATAACTCCAAGCAGCAAGTGTTGGAATTTTTGCAATTAAACGAATTGCAGTGATTTCACGGTGGTTAATGTCTTCGATGTCAAGATTGTTGTGATAGAACGCAGATAATGCACCAACAACACCAACCATGATTGCCATAGGGTGAGCATCACGACGGAAACCATTGAAGAAACGGCTAACTTGATCGTGAACCATAGTGTGAGCACGAACTTTCGTATCAAACTCAACTTTTTGTTCAGCAGTTGGGAGCTCGCCATTTAATAATAAATAACAAGTTTCAAGATAGTCTGCTTGAGTTGCTAGTTGGTCAATCGGGTAACCACGGTGTAATAAAATACCTTTGTCACCATCAATGAAAGTAATTTTAGATTCGCATGCGGCTGTCGCCATAAAACCAGGATCGAAAGTAAAATGACCTTCTTTCAGTATGCTGCTCACATCAATTACATCTGGACCTAAAGTGCCACTGTAGATTGGTAATCCAATTTCTTTGCCATCAAGATGTAATACGGCTTTTTTGCCATTTGCTTCAGACATTCAATAGATCTCCTGTCCTGGTGAATGATTATCTGACTCGAAATCCTAATTTTCTCATGTGCGAATCAGACGGTGTCAAAATTTGCTATAAGATTAGTGAGTACTGAAATTTTGTCAATTATACTTATGGATAAAAAATGACGTTCCCACAGAGAGTTAGTCATTAAGACCCGAGCAAAAAAGTCAGTAAAATCACTGCATCGGGATGGTATCATAAGTCAATTCAATAAGAACGTGCAGAAAAAAAATGAAGGGTGAGTACAATTGTAAGCAAATTTATAAATAAAAAATTAGAATCAGAACTGGTTATAAAATGCCAATTCGCTTAAAAAAATCATAAAACTCAGTCTGTAATTTTAAATTGTGATTCAAAAACAACCTAATTATCACCATTTGATAATTCCAAAAGTTGTACTTTTTTTAAGTTTGATTGTTTAAAAAATAGCTTGTTGATCATGTTGGACAAATTAAAACTCACTTTTTGTAAAAATAGTGCTCATTGTTAAGAGTCAAGTGGCTCTTTATTGCTTTTAATATAAAAAGGGTGTTAATTTTTTTAAAATAAAGTCATTAAAATTAGGGTGTAAGCGCAATTTTGGTTTATCCTTTTGATTAGACTTGATGAATTATTAACTTTATCTTTAGTCTAAAACGCACTTATTTTAAATAAAGCAGTAGAAAAGATTTTTTTTGTAAAAGATGAGATTAAACAAGCACATGTTTTGTTTAATTTTAACTTTTGTACAGGGAGGAGTGCTGTTTAGCTGTGTGAATGATTCTTATTTAATGGGTTTTTGCGGAAAAGGCAAAGTGGATTGTTTGTATTTTGATATTTCGCGTTTTATAATTCAGTGTCGTTTATAGGTTAGGCATGAGCTGTGCTTGCCTAACAATGCCAGCTTTCCTTGGAATTAATTCAACAAACTCCGGTCGGAGTTTCTACCTACAGGATGCCCGCTGTGAAAAGCAACAGACCTGTCAATTTGTCCATGGGTCAGGTGTTAGCGGTAAATTTACGCTCACCCGTGGCTATTGCATCAATTTTACACCGTTTATCAGGTGTCATCGTTTTCTTATTAGTACCAGTTCTATTATGGATTTTAGATAAATCATTATCTTCACCAGAAGGATTTGACTACGTTAAAAATGTCGTGTTTGGGAATATCCTTGTACGTTTTATCGTTTGGGTATTTGTAGCCGGCTTATTATTCCACTTTATTGCTGGAGTAAAGCACTTACTTGCAGATTTAGGTTTTGCTGAAGAACTGCAAAGTGGTCGTATTGCAGCGACAATTTCATTGATCTTATCTGTGGTAGCCATTATCGCAGCCTTTGTATGGATTATGTTCTAATGAAAAGTGCTACAGGTTTAACAGGTTCAGGTTCTCGTGATTGGTTTATCCAGCGTGTAAGTGCTGTAGTCTTGGCAGCTTATACTGTTGTTCTTTTTGGTTGGATTCTCTGCAAAGGCGGATTTGACTATCAACAATGGGCTGGCTTCATGATGACATTACCAATGAAGATTTTTTCTTTATTGGCAATTTTGTCGCTTATCGCACACGCATGGATTGGTATGTGGCAGGTTTTCACTGACTATGTCACTACTCGTCAAATGGGTCCTTCAGCGAAAGGTTTACGCCTTGTACTGACGACGGCTGTCATTATTGCAGTGTTTGTGTACGCAATCTGGGGTATCCAGATTTTCTGGGCGAATTGATAGGAAGATATCATGGGCGCGATAACCCCTAAAGAAGATTATTCAAATATTCAAAACCTCACTTTCGATGCTGTTATCGTTGGTGGTGGTGGTTCTGGTATGCGTGCATCTTACCAACTCGCTCAAGCGGGTTTAAAGGTTGCAGTACTTACTAAAGTTTTCCCGACACGTTCGCACACTGTAGCTGCTCAAGGTGGTATCGGTGCGTCGTTAGGTAATATGCAAGAAGATAACTGGCATTTCCACTTTTACGACACAGTAAAAGGTTCTGACTGGTTAGGTGACCAAGACGCAATTGAGTTTATGTGTCGTGAAGCACCAAAAGTTGTATATGAACTAGAACACATGGGTATGCCGTTTGACCGTAACGCCGATGGTACAATTTACCAACGTCCGTTTGGTGGTCACTCTGCGAACTATGGTGATAAACCAGTTCCACGTGCTTGTGCTGCTGCTGACCGTACTGGTCACGCATTATTACACACGCTTTATCAAAGCAACGTGAAAATGGGTACTCAATTCTTCGTTGAATGGATCGCGCTTGACTTGATCCGTAATGAAGCAGGTGATGTGTTAGGTGTAACTGCAATTGACCAAGAAACTGGCAACATTGCAGTATTCCAAGCCAAAGCAACATTGTTTGCAACAGGTGGTGCTGGTCGTGTTTACCGTGCATCAACGAACGCGTATATCAACACTGGTGACGGTCTTGGTATGGCTGCTCGTGCTGGTATTCCATTACAAGATATGGAATTCTGGCAGTTCCACCCTACAGGTGTTGCGGGCGCAGGCGTATTGTTAACTGAAGGTTGTCGTGGTGAAGGTGCGATCCTTCGTAACAAAGACGGCGAACCGTTCATGGAACGTTATGCACCGACTTTAAAAGACTTGGCTCCACGTGACTTCGTATCACGCTCTATGGACCAAGAAATTAAAGAAGGTCGTGGTTGTGGTCCAAAAGGCGATTATATCTTACTTGATATGACTCACTTAGGTGCTGACACAATCATGAAGCGTTTACCATCTGTATTTGAGATTGGTAAAAAATTCGCGAACGTTGACATTACTAAAGAACCAATTCCAGTAGTACCAACAATCCATTACCAAATGGGTGGTATTCCTACGAATATGCATGGTCAAGTGTGCTTACCAGAATCTGGTACAGACAACTACACTAAACCTGTAAAAGGTTTCTATGCAATTGGTGAATGTTCTTGCGTATCAGTACATGGTGCAAACCGTTTAGGTACTAACTCACTTCTTGACTTGGTTGTATTTGGTAAAGCTGCTGGTGAGCACATTATCGACTACGTAACTAAGCACCATGGTGATGAATATGCACCGCTTCCAACAAACGTATTAGAGCAAACTTTAGAGCGCGTGCGTAAGTTGGATGACTCAACTACTGGTGAAAACGCTCAAGAAGTTGCTGATGCAATTCGTGATATCGTTCAAGATCACGCGGGTGTATTCCGTACTCAAGCTTTACTTGATAAAGGTGTTAAAGAGATTCTTGCTCTTGAGCCACGTGTACGTAACATCCACTTGAAAGATAAATCTAAAGTATTTAACACTGCGCGTGTTGAAGCGCTTGAAGTTGAAAACTTATATGAAGTTGCAAAAGCTACATTAATTTCAGCTGCTGCGCGTAAAGAATGTCGTGGTGCGCATACGGTAGTTGATTATGAATTACCAGCTGATCACCCAACTTATTCATACGGTCGCCGTGATGATGAGTGGATGAAACATACTTTATGGTATTCATCAGATAACCGTTTGGAATATAAGCCAGTGCGCTTCAAGCCGTTAACTGTTGATGCAATTCCACCAGCACCACGTACATTCTAATCGGGAGTATAAAGATGAGTAGAGGTACTCGTACATTCGAAATCTACCGCTATGATCCTGATAAGGATAAAGCGCCGTACATGCAAACTTTCAAACTTGAATTGACTGATAAGCACCGTATGTTGCTTGATGCATTGCTTGCTTTGAAAGTTCAAGACGAAACGTTAACATTCCGTCGTTCATGCCGTGAAGGTATTTGTGGTTCGGATGGTGTGAACATCAATGGTAAAAATGGTTTGGCTTGTTTATGGAATTTAAACGACCTACCTGAGAAAATTGTAATTCGTCCATTGCCAGGTTTGCCGGTTATTAAAGATTTGGTTGTTGATATGAACCAATTCTATGATCAATATGACAAAATTCAGCCATTCTTGATCAATAACCAACCAGCTCCACCTAAAGAGCGTTTACAGTCTCCTGAAGAGCGTGAACACTTAAATGGTTTGTATGAATGTATTCTTTGTGCATGTTGTTCAACTTCATGTCCATCATTCTGGTGGAACCCTGATAAATTCTTGGGTCCTTCAGCATTGTTGAATGCATACCGTTTTATTATCGACTCTCGTGATACTGCAACAGCAGATCGTTTGGCTCGTCTTGACGATCCATTCAGCTTATTCCGCTGTAAAGGTATTATGAACTGTGTGTCAGTATGTCCTAAAGGTTTGAATCCAACAAAAGCAATCGGTCATATCCGTAACATGTTGTTAGATCAAGCGGGTTAATTCTGCGCAAATAGGAAACGCACATCCTTGATGTGCGTTTTTTTTTAACTTTATAATACGCACCTTATACTTTAGTCGGTAAAATAGGGGTTTTTATATAAAGCACCATATATTAATAGATAAAATTGGATATGTATTTCGCCAATTTATAGATGGTATGTGTCAAAAAAATCAATCGTTCGTTAAGAACATGATACGATTTGCCACAAAGTTATAGGTGAAAAAAGCGTATACTAGTGAAATTAAATTAAGTGGCACGATCTTAGATCAGTGCTTAATTTTTATGGTCAAAGTCATTTTAGAAAAGTTAATTGTATAGTTAATTTTTCTAAAAAGATTTGCAAAAAATTGCTCGGTTTTAATCGAGTATAAGGTGAGTGATGATGCCATTGAGGGCGTTGTGATTCATTAATTACCTATGGAGTTTTCTCTCTAGGTAGTATGACGCCCCATGGTCGTAAAGACCTGTTGGGTAAGTAGTGTCATTTTTACCGATTTGACATTATGCATCATGGGTGTGCTTAAAAGGCAGCCTGTAATATTTTTTGCAATAGGAAATGGGTCCACAAATGCAAGAAGTTGCTGACGCATTGCGTCTTGACACTGAACTTTCCGCTGATAGTGCAGCGTATATTGAAGAACTTTACGAGCAGTACCTGACTTCCCCAACCTCTGTAGCTGAGGACTGGCGCCAATATTTCGATAAATATCCAAAAGGTGACCAACCACACAGCGCTGTGCGTGAGCAATTCCTATTACTAGGACGTAATGCTAACCGTGTTCAACCTGTTGTACAAAGTACTGTAAGTACTGAGCATGAGCGTCGTCAAATTGGCGTTTTACAACTTATTGCTGCTTATCGCAATCGCGGACATCAAAAAGCTAAATTAGATCCATTAGGTCTTGCTAAGCGTGAAGATATTCCTGATTTAGATCTTTCAGCACATGGTTTAACCAAATCAGATTTAGACACAGTATTCAACACAGGCAATCTTGAGATTGGTAAGAGTGAAGCAACTCTTGCTGAAATGATTGAAGCAATGGAAGCGATCTATTGTGGTTCAATCGGTGTTGAATACATGCATATCGTGGACACAAAAGAAAAGCGTTGGATTCAACAACGTCTTGAAAGTGCCCGTGGTAAGTTCAATTACTCAAATGATCAAAAGAAAGGCTTCTTAGAGCGTTTAACTGCTGCTGAGGGTCTAGAAAAATATCTTGGTAATAAATACGTCGGCGCTAAACGCTTTGGTGTTGAAGGCGGCGAATCTTTTATTCCTATGGTAAACGAGATTATCCAGCGTGCTGGTGCTGTAGGTTGTAAAGAAGTTGTTATCGGTATGCCACACCGTGGCCGTTTGAACCTTCTTGTTAATATTATGGGTAAAAATCCTGCGGACTTATTTGGTGAGTTCGAAGGTAAATCAATTCATAAAAAAGGTTCAGGTGACGTTAAATACCACCAAGGTTTCTCAAGTAATGTAATGACTCCAGGTGGCGAAGTTCACTTGGCATTGGCATTTAACCCATCTCACTTGGAAATTGTTGGTCCTGTAGTTGAAGGTTCTGTACGTGCACGTCAAGTACGTCGTAGAGACATCGGCGGTGATGACGTATTACCAGTTATTGTTCATGGTGATGCTGCATTTGCAGGTCAAGGCGTGAACATGGAAACCTTCCAAATGTCACAAACTCGTGGCTATACGGTTGGTGGTACGGTTCATATCATTGTGAACAACCAAGTTGGTTTCACAACTTCTGATCCGCGTGATGCGCGTTCTACAGAGTACTGTACAGACGTTGCTAAAATGATTCAGGCGCCGATTTTCCATGTAAATGGCGATGATCCTGAAGCAGTTATCTTTGCTACTCAATTAGCACATGATTTCCGTCACGAATTCCGTAAAGATGTTGTTATCGATTTGTTCTGTTATCGCCGTCGCGGCCATAACGAAGCAGATGAGCCATCTGGTACACAACCATTGATGTATCAAGTAATTGCGAAGAAAGCAACTACTCGTACACTTTATGCTGATCAACTTGTACAACAGAAAGTACTTGATCGTGCTGAAGCGGATCAAATGATTGAAGATTACCGTTCTGACTTAGAAGCGGGTAATCATGTAGCAAACGCATTGATTCTTGAACCAAATACCAAAATGTTTGTTGATTGGACTCCATATTTGGGCCATGACTACACAGACGATTGGGATACTTCATTCGACTTGAACCGCCTTAAAGAATTAGGCGAGGGCATGAGCAAACTTCCTGAAGGGTTTGTAATGCAGCGTCAAGTTCAAAAAGTAATTGAAGATCGCGTGAAAATGCAAACTGGTGAAACTCCTTTGAACTGGGGTGCAGCAGAAACTTTAGCTTATGCAACTTTATTAGATGAAGACTATTTAGTTCGTATTACTGGTGAAGACGTGGGTCGTGGTACTTTCTCACACCGTCATGCGAAATTGCATAACCAAGCTGATGGTTCAACTTACATTCCACTTTGTCATGTTAAAGAGAACCAACCACGTTTTGCGATTTACGATTCTTTATTATCTGAAGAAGCAGTTCTTGCATTCGAATATGGTTACGCAACTACAATTCCTAAGAGCTTGATTATTTGGGAAGCACAATTTGGTGACTTCGTAAACTGTGCTCAAGTTGTGATTGACCAGTTTATTGCTTCTGGTGAGACTAAGTGGGAACGTGTTTGTGGTTTAACAATGTTGTTACCACATGGTTTCGAAGGTCAAGGTCCAGAGCATTCTTCAGCTCGTTTAGAACGTTTCTTACAGTTATGTGCTGAAGATAACATGCAAGTGATCACTCCAACGACACCTGCACAGATTTTCCATGCATTACGTCGTCAAGCTGTACGCCCAATTCGTAAGCCATTGATCGTAATGTCACCAAAATCTTTACTTCGTCATAAACTTGCAACTTCTACTTTAGAAGAACTTGCAAATGGTTCATTCCAAACTGTAATTGACGAAATCGATCAAATTAACAAGTCAGATGTAACTCGTCTTGTACTTTGTGGCGGTAAAGTTTATTACGACTTACTCGAAAAACGTCGTGAACAAAACTTAACTAATGTTGCAATCGTACGTATTGAACAGTTGTATCCATACCCAGAGCAACGTCTTGCGGAAATCTTGGCTGCTTATCCAAATGTGAAAGAACTCGTTTGGGCACAAGAAGAGCCGAAGAACCAAGGCGCATGGTTGTTTATTGCACCGCGTTTATATGACGATATCTTAAAATCTGGCAAACAAATCCGTATCAGTTTTGCAGGTCGTGAAGCTTCTGCTGCACCAGCTTGTGGCTCACCGTACTTGCATGCAAAACAACAAGCTCAGCTAATTAATGATGCATTGGCAATCGAAGCTGAACAATCAGGAGATTCTCAATAATGGCAACCGAAATTAAAGCACCGGTATTCCCAGAGTCTGTTGCAGATGGCACCATCGCAACTTGGCATAAAAAGGTGGGTGAACCTGTATCACGTGATGAAGTAATCTGTGATATTGAAACCGACAAAGTTGTTTTAGAAGTTGTTGCTCCTGCAGATGGTAGCTTGGTTGCAATCATTAAAGGTGAAGGCGATACAGTTCTTTCTGACGAAGTTATTGCTCAATTCGAAGCTGGTGCTGGTGCAGCGGCTGCTGCTCCTGCTGCGGTAGAACAAGCAGTTGCTCAAACTCAAGCTGGTGCAGCTCCTGTTGTTGAACGTACAGAAACTGTATCTGATCAAGCTCCTGCGGTTCGTAAAGCTTTAACTGAATCTGGTATTGCTGCTGCTGACGTACAAGGTACTGGCCGTGGTGGTCGTATCACTAAAGAAGATGTTGCAAACCATCAAACTAAACCAGCTGCTAACGTTACTCCGTTAAGTGTTGCTGTTGGTGAGCGTATCGAAAAACGTGTTCCAATGACTCGTTTACGTAAGCGTGTTGCTGAGCGTCTTCTTGCTGCAACTCAAGAAACTGCAATGTTAACTACATTTAACGAAGTTAACATGAAGCCAATCATGGAATTGCGTAAGCAATATAAAGATGCTTTCGAAAAGCGTCATGGTGCTCGTTTAGGCTTCATGTCATTCTTCGTTAAAGCAGCAACCGAAGCGCTTAAACGCTACCCAGCTGTAAATGCTTCAATTGATGGCGACGATATCGTTTATCACGGTTACTATGACATCGGTGTTGCAGTATCTTCTGATCGTGGTCTTGTTGTTCCAGTATTACGTGATACTGACCGTATGAGCTATGCAGAAGTTGAAGCAGGTATTGCTGCTTATGCTGGTAAAGCACGTGACGGTAAATTATCTATCGAAGAAATGACTGGTGGTACTTTCACAATCACTAACGGTGGTACTTTCGGTTCATTGCTTTCAACTCCTATTTTGAATCAACCGCAAACTGGTATCTTGGGTATGCACAAAATCCAAGAGCGTCCTATGGCGGTAAATGGTCAAGTTGAAATCTTGCCAATGATGTACTTAGCGCTTTCTTATGACCACCGTATGATCGATGGTAAAGAAGCTGTAGGTTTCTTAGTAGCAATCAAAGAATTGTTAGAAGAGCCAGCTAAACTCATCCTTGATCTTTAATTTCTTCGAATAAATACCTACCAGGATAGAGCGATCCTCTATCCTGGTTTATGGAGATAAAAATGTCTCAACAATTTGATCTTGTTGTCATCGGCGGTGGTCCTGGTGGTTATGAAGCTGCGATTCGTGCTGCTCAACTAGGTTTCAAAGTCGCTTGTATTGAAAAACGTATTCACAACGGTAAGCCTTCTTTAGGTGGTACTTGCTTAAACGTAGGTTGTATCCCTTCTAAAGCTTTGCTTGATTCTTCTCATCGTTATGAAGATACAGTGCATCACTTAGCTGATCACGGTATTACAACTGGTGAAGTGAATTTCGATCTTGCAAAACTTCTTGCTCGTAAAGACAAAATTGTTGACCAATTAACTGGCGGTATCGATCAATTGCTTAAAGGCAACGGTATTGAGTGGTTAAAAGGTACAGGTAAATTACTTGCTGGTAAAAAAGTTGAGTTCGTTTCTCATGAGGGTGAAACTCAAGTTTTAGAACCTAAATACGTAATTCTTGCGTCTGGTTCTGTGCCTGTAAATATTCCTGTAGCTCCTGTAGATCAAGACATTATTGTTGATTCAACTGGTGCATTAAACTTCCCAGAAGTACCTAAGCGTTTAGGTGTGATCGGTGCTGGTGTAATCGGTTTAGAGCTTGGTTCAGTATGGCGTCGTCTTGGTGCTGAAGTTGTTGTATTTGAAGCAATGGATGCATTCTTGCCAATGGCTGATAAAGCTTTGGCAAAAGAGTACCAAAAGCTTTTAACTAAGCAAGGTCTTGATATTCGCGTTGGTGCTAAAGTTTCTGGCACTGAAGTTAATGGTCGTGAAGTGACTGTTAAATACACTCAAGGTGGCGAAGAAAAAACTCAAACTTTTGACAAATTAATCGTTTGTGTTGGCCGTAAAGCATATGCAGAAGGTTTATTGGCTGAAGATTCAGGCATTAAATTAACTGAACGTGGTTTAGTTGAAGTAAATGATCACTGTGCAACTTCTGTAGAAGGTGTATACGCGATTGGTGACTTGGTTCGCGGTCCAATGCTTGCTCATAAAGCAATGGAAGAAGGTGTAATGGCTGTTGAGCGTATTCACGGTCACGCAGCTCAAGTGAACTATGACACAATCATTTCTGTTATCTATACACACCCTGAAGCGGCGTGGGTAGGTTTAACTGAAGAGCAAGCTAAAGAAAAAGGTCATGAAGTAAAAACTGGTCAATTCGGTTTTGCTGTAAATGGTCGTGCTTTAGCGGCTGGTGAAGGCGCAGGTTTTGTTAAGTTCGTTGCTGATGCAAAAACTGACCGTTTATTAGGTATGCATGTCATTGGACCTGCAGCATCTGATATCGTTCACCAAGGTATGATCGCTCTTGAATTTGTATCTTCAGTTGAAGATCTTCAGTTGATGACTTTTGGTCACCCAACATTCTCTGAAGTTGTTCATGAAGCTGCACTTGCTGTAGATGGTCGTGCAATTCACGCGATTCAACGTAAGCGTAAATAAAATTAAAGAGCGGTTCTCCGCTCTTTTTCACATTCGATGGTGTGATTAAAAAATCATCAAGTTGATAGACGTAGACAGCAATTTGCATATACAACATGAGAATGTTGCGCAAATTGAAGACAACAAACAAAGTTAAGTAGGTAACTAAATGAACTTACATGAGTATCAAGCTAAAGCGTTATTGAAAGAATATGGTATGCCGGTACAAGAAGGTATCTTGGCAACCAATGCAGACGAAGCAGTTGCTGCATTTGAACAGCTTGGTGGTAAATTCGCTGTAATGAAGGCGCAAGTTCATGCTGGTGGTCGTGGTAAGGCTGGTGGCGTTAAAGTTGCAAAATCTAAAGAAGATGTTATCGAATTTGCAAACAATATCATTGGTACTCGTCTTGTAACGTATCAAACTGATGCAAATGGTCAGCCAGTAAACAGCATCATTGTTGCTGAAGACGTATATCCAGTTGAGCGTGAGCTTTACTTGGGCGCGGTTGTAGACCGTTCTAGCCGTCGTATTACTTTCATGGCTTCTACAGAAGGTGGTGTAGAAATCGAGAAAGTTGCTGAAGAAACTCCAGAAAAAATTATCAAAGTTGAAGTTGATCCATTAGTTGGCTTACAACCATTCCAAGCACGTGAAGTTGCGTTTGCTTTAGGTTTGAAAGACAAACAAATCGGTCAATTCGTAAAAATCATGACAGCTGCTTACCAAGCATTTGTTGAAAACGATTTTGCTTTATTTGAAATTAACCCACTTTCAGTTCGTGAAAATGGCGAAATTTTATGTGTAGACGCGAAAGTAGGTATCGACTCTAACGCGCTTTACCGTTTACCTAAAGTTGCTGCTTTACGTGACAAATCTCAAGAGAATGAGCGTGAATTAAAAGCATCTGAATTTGATCTTAACTATGTTGCTTTAGAAGGTAACATTGGTTGTATGGTTAACGGTGCTGGTCTTGCAATGGCAACTATGGACATCATTAAACTTTATGGTGGTCAGCCTGCAAACTTCCTTGACGTTGGTGGCGGTGCAACTAAAGAGCGCGTAATCGAAGCGTTCAAAATCATCCTTGCTGATACATCTGTACAAGGTGTTTTAATCAACATCTTCGGTGGTATCGTACGTTGTGACATGATTGCTGAAGCAATTATTGCAGCGGTTCAAGAAGTAAACGTAACTGTTCCAGTTGTTGTTCGTTTAGAAGGTAACAACGCTGAGTTAGGTGCTAAATTACTTGATGAATCTGGTTTGAAATTAATTTCTGCGAACGGTTTGTCTGATGCCGCAGAAAAAGTTGTAGCTGCAGTTAAAGCGTAAGGGGAGTATCAATCATGAGCGTATTAATTAATAAAGACACTAAAGTATTGGTACAAGGTTTTACTGGTAAAAACGGTACTTTCCACTCTGCACAAGCTTTAGACTACGGTACAAAAGTTGTTGGTGGTGTTACTCCAGGTAAAGGTGGTACAACTCACCTTGACTTACCAGTATTCAACACAATGAAAGAAGCTGTACGTGAAACAAATGCAGATGCATCTGTAATCTATGTACCAGCTCCATTCGTTTTAGACTCAATCGTTGAAGCGGTTGATTCAGGTGTTGGCCTAATCGTTGTGATCACTGAAGGTGTTCCAACAATCGACATGCTTAAAGCAAAACGTTATTTAGAAACTAACGGTAACGGTACTCGTTTAGTTGGTCCTAACTGCCCAGGCGTGATCACTCCAGGTGAATGTAAGATCGGTATTATGCCTGGTCACATCCACCAACCAGGTCGTATTGGTATTATCTCACGTTCAGGTACATTGACTTATGAAGCGGTTGCTCAAACAACTAAGCTTGGTTTAGGTCAGTCTACTTGTATCGGTATTGGTGGTGACCCAATCCCAGGTATGAACCAAATTGAAGCTCTTCAATTGTTCCAAGACGATCCAGATACTGATGCAATCATCATGATCGGTGAGATCGGTGGTACAGCGGAAGAAGAAGCTGCTGAATTCATCAAATCTAACGTGACTAAGCCTGTAGTAGGTTACATCGCTGGTGTAACTGCTCCTAAAGGTAAGCGTATGGGTCACGCTGGTGCGATCATTTCTGGTGGTCAAGGTACTGCTGAAGAGAAATTTGCTGCATTTGAAAAAGCAGGTATGGCTTACACTCGTAGCCCAGCTGAGCTTGGTTCAACTATGTTGCAAGTATTAAAAGAGAAAGGTTTAGCTTAATAGCTTCCTTAAATCTTTAAAAAAATACCGCATCTGAAAAATGATGCGGTATTTTTTGCATCATTGAAAAGTAGCATAAAATGAAATAAGAAATAATAAGGCTAAAAAAAGACAAAAAAATACGCAATGATTGGGGTGATCACTGCGTAGAACAACGAATCTGTTAAAAACAGTTTCGGCTTAAGGAGAAATGTCGTGAGGTTCGTATCAACCTACTTGAGCTATATTAGTTAAGGTTTAATATTTCTTCATTAAGGTTCGCGTTAATTAGTGTTACTTCACGTTAAAAGGGTAAGTGCATGTGAATCATTATAAATATATTAACAATGTAAAATTTTAAACTATTGAATCTTAATGTAATTATAAAAAAAAGCCCCGTAGGGCTTTTTACTTATATGTTTACTCTAGAGTTAAAACTTAAATAAGCCTAAGCCATCTTTAACTTCATCTAAAGTTTGTTGAGTAATGATTCGGCATTTGTCAGTACCTTGACGTAAAACATCCATAATGTAATCAGGATCTTTAGCAAGTTCTTCACGGCGTTCACGAATAGGTGTAATTAATTCTTTTAACACACCTTCAAGACGTTTTTTAACAGTACCGTCACCAAGACCACCGCGGCGATAATGCGCTTTTAATTCTTCAACTTCTTCTTTATTTGGATCAAATGCATCTAAATAAGTAAATACAATGTTTCCTTCAACTTGACCTGGATCTTCAATACGAAGATGATTTGGGTCTGTGTACATCGCATTTACAGCTTTCTTAATGTCTTTGTCAGAAGCATTTAAAACAATGGTATTGCCTAATGACTTAGACATTTTCGCTTTACCATCAAAACCTGGTAAACGAGCCATATTAGAAAGTAAGGCTTTACATTCAGGTAAAAGGTCTTGACCAATTTGGCGATTCACACGACGGACCACTTCATTGGTTTGTTCAATCATTGGAATCTGATCTTCACCCACTGGTACTACAGTTGCTTTAAAAGCCGTAATATCAGCAGCCTGTGCAACAGGGTAGCAAAGGAAACCAGCAGGAATGTCACGTTCAAAACCACGCATTTGAATTTCAGATTTGATGGTTGGGTTACGTTCTAAACGAGCTACAGTTACAAAGTTAAGATATAACATTGTAAGCTCATTCAATGCTGGTAAACATGACTGTACGCAAATCGTGGTCTTAGTTGGATCAATACCAACTGCTAAATAATCTAGAGCAACTTCCAAAATATTGCGACGTACTTTATCTGGGTTATCTGCATTGTCAGTTAGGGCTTGTGCATCTGCTAATAAGAGATGTTGATGATGGCTATCCTGTAAACCTACACGTGAACGCAAAGAACCGACAAAATGCCCAAGATGAAGTTGTCCGGTTGGGCGGTCGCCTGTCAAAATAATTGGACGCTGATCAACATTACTCATTATTTATTCCACTATCGTATTGGCTTAATCAGGGATAGTAAGCCCTGTAATATAAAGATTGGCATTATTGTACGGGAAATAAAATTTTTTCGTCAGCGATTGGTTAAACTTTCTTAAAATAATATTGTGAATTTATTCAGTAAAATTACAGAAATTAGAATATTTCATCTTACAATAGTCAGATAAATACAAACTTGGATAAGAAATGGCAAGTGGCTTACTTTTATTACTAGATGATATTGCAACAATTTTAGATGATGTCGCTTTAATGAGCAAAATGGCAGCAAAGAAAACTGCTGGTGTTTTAGGAGATGATTTGGCTTTAAATGCACAACAGGTAACAGGTGTGCGCGCTGATCGTGAACTGCCTATTGTGTGGAAAGTCGCTAAAGGTTCATTAGTTAATAAGCTTATTTTAGTACCTTTGGCTTTATTAATTAGTGTGATTGCTCCTTGGCTGATTAACCCGCTATTGATGCTAGGTGGCTTATTTTTATGTTATGAAGGTGTTGAAAAGGTTCTTCATACCATCATGCATAAAAAAGCTTCGACCTCTGAAGAAGCAGAAAAAGAGTTTAATAATGAAGAGTTGGATTTAGAAGCTTTTGAAAAAGAGAAAGTAAAAGGAGCTATTCGAACTGACTTTATTTTATCTGCTGAAATTGTTGTTATTTCTTTAGGTACGGTTGCTACTGCTGCTTTAATGACAAAAATAAGTGTACTTAGCATTATTGCTGTCGTGATGACGCTAGGTGTTTATGGCTTGGTTGGTGTGATTGTTAAAATTGATGATTTAGGATTATATTTAACCAAACAAGCTGCTTCTTTCAAACAAACATTAGGGCGTGGATTACTTGCTTTTGCTCCTCTTTTGATGAAGTTACTTTCTATTGTTGGAACTATTGCAATGTTTTTAGTAGGTGGAGGGATTATTAACCATACGATTCCTTTACTTCATCATATTACTGAAGATACGGTCGATCATTTAGAAACTATACCTGCGGTCGGAAATATTATTGGTGCTTTAACACCAACATTGATGAACTTTGTGATAGGAATGATTGCTGGTGCAGTTGTATTACTTATCGTAAGTTTAATACAAAAAATTTGGCCTAAAAAAGCATCGAACTCTTGATGCCATTCTAAAATAAGAGGGAAATTATGCGTTGGAGAGATCGTAGAGTCAGTACCAATGTTGAGGACCGTCGAGGTGGGGGCGGTGTTAAAGCAGGTGGTATTAGTATTATTGGTTTGGTCGTAGCATTTGTTGCATGGAAATTTTTTGGCGTTGATCCACAAATGGCCTATCAGGCAACGCAGCAGGTTACTGCTTCACAACAATCAAATGAAACTGCACCGCAAACTTTGACACCTGAGCAAAAAGAAGCTTCAGATTTTGTTGGAACAGTATTAGCTGATACAGAAGATACCTGGACACCTATATTTAAACAGTTAGGTAAAACTTATACGCCACCAAAGTTGGTTTTATTTAGTGGAATGACTCGTTCAGGTTGTGGCACTGCTCAATCTGCTATGGGGCCCTTTTATTGTCCGGCTGACCAGAAAGTTTATATTGATACTGAATTTTTTAAAGATATGCGTGAGCAAATGGGTATCTCGGGTGAGCAAAATAAATCAGAGCTATCTCGCCAAGATCAGGCAGGTGATTTTGCACAAGCCTATGTTGTTGCGCATGAAGTGGGCCATCATGTTCAAACCTTGCTTGGTATTTCTTCGCAAGTGCAACAAGCTCGTTCGCAAGTCAGTCAGAAAGAAGGTAATCAGTTATCTGTTCGTCAAGAGTTACAAGCTGACTGTTTAGCAGGTATATGGGCAAATCATAATCAACAGCGTACTCAGTTTTTAGAGGCAGGCGATGTTGAAGAAGCAATGGATGCTGCTCAAAAAATTGGTGATGACTATTTACAAAAACGTGCAACAGGTCAAGTTGTGCCTGATAGTTTTACCCATGGCACCAGTGAGCAAAGGATGCATTGGTTTCAAGTGGGCTTAAAGTCAGGTGATATTAATCAATGCGATACTTTTAATAACGCTATTTGAACTACAAAGATGAGTTTGCCATAGGTTCAGGTGAACTCATTTTTTATAATCTCTCTGATTCATAATTAATGTTAAGAAATTTAACTGATTGCTATAGTACTTAGCGTAATTCGTTAAACTTATATTCTAACTTTTAACTGCTTGGGCACACATGTAGTGCCCATTTTTTCGCTCTGTTCAGTTTAGCTGTCTAGGTTTTTATTTGGTCATTGACCCAGAAGAAGGGTGTTCATGGGTAATTTTTTCTTATTACAAGCATTTACGGTTGTATTTGCCTTATCAATTGCAACCACTATATTCAATAAGCGTATTTTAGGCTTTCCTCAAGCGATTGGCGTACCTCTTGTTTCTGCAATTTTTGTCTTCATTTTGCAATGGGGCGCCAGTCTCTTAAATGGTAATCAGTTCATTAGCATTAATATTCATAATATTGAAAATGCAGTTCGAAATATTGATTTCTATGACTTTTTAATTAATGGTGTTATTTGTTTTATTCTGACATCTTCAGCACTTAAATTTAAAATTTCAGATTTAAGAAGTTATTGGAAACAGATTAGTATTTTAGCAACGATTGCACTCGTTATCTGCGCAGTATTGTTTGGTGGTTTACTTTATGGTTTCCAATTGTTGATTGGCCATCATGTACCAATATTGGTTCTTCTATTGTTAGGTGCTGCCTTGGGTGCAACAGACCCCATTGGTATTAAGGGCGTTTTAAGTTCGATTCGGGCACCTCATCATCTTATGGTGAAATTAGAAGGCGAGTCTTTATTTAATGATGCGATGTGTATTGCATTATTTATGACACTGCTTAATGTTTTACAGGGTGAACATTTTTCATTAGTTACAACGTTGGAAGCTTTACTTTATGAAATTGTGGTCGCCATTGGTATTGGATGGGCATTTGGTATAGGAACATTACGTCTATTACGTGGTAAGCACGAAATGGAATCCTTGATTTTAACGACGGCATTGCTGGCCAGTGGCGCATATCTGGTAGCTTTATTCGCCCATGCATCTGCACCAATTGCTTGTGTGATTGGGGGGTTAATTGTTGGAAATAAATGGAAAGAAATTCGTGAAGAACGTGAGATTAGAGAAGTTAACCATTTTTGGCATACAGTAGAAGGAATTATCAATTCATTTTTATTTACTTTAATTGGTCTTGAATTATTTATTCTAGATTTAAACTTTAGTCTGATTTTGGGTGGAATTGTTGCTTTCCTTATTCTGCATATTTCGCGTTTTGCGGCAAACTTTATGTCTTTTGCCTTCTTCCCAACAATGCGAAAGACCAAAAGTTACAATGGTAGTTTAACCATTTTATCTTGGGGAGGGGTTAGGGGTGGCATTTCACTTGCTTTAATTTTAGCAGTTGCAAATATTCCCGCGCTTAGCCCTTACAGTAGTATTCTCATTGGATACACCTTTATTAGCGTATTGTTATCTGGTGTAGTGTGTGGTCTGGGCTTACCAGCGGTAATGAATGCCTTTTATTATAATCCAAATGAAGAAAAGGAAGGGCTTAAAGGTTTTTATCAAAAACTATGTCATAAAATGAACCGCCGTGGTTTTCAATATGTAGTTGGAGAAGATGTGTTGGGAAGAGAAACAATCACAATCTTTAATCCAGATGTTATTGTTGATCAAAAAACTGAAGATGGTATTGCAACTATGCATGATCCAAATAAGTTACAAGAAGTAAAACGCTTTGAAAGCCCTGACAATTTTTAGAACAACTTAAAAGTGCATTTAATTAAAATTAAAAAGTATGGCTTTAGTGTAATAATAAAATATTCACTAAGGCCATTTTTTTTCTATATATATCATTAATAATATATTTTATTTTGTTTAAATATTAAAGGTTGTTATATAAAGATTTGAATTGAGATAACTTTCAATAATTAAAAGCTAAATTTGTTTTATATATAAAACATTTAATTTATGTTTATTTAAAATTATAAGAATAAGAACGAGAATTTTATTTATATAAAATTTGTATTAATTAGTTTTTTTTCTTTGAGGACTTTAGTATTTGTTTTTTTTATTTTAAAGTGGTTAATGTAAAAATGATCACATTACTTAATGTTTTTAAGTTGTAGGTCAAAAAACTCAAAAACGTTAAGTGAAAAAAATTATCATAAAATCATTTAAATCAATAATATAAAAGGAATATAGATATGCCTGAAATACAAATTATTGCCAAGGAAAGTCATAATACCTTGTCAACAATAAAAGGGACTTCTGCCAAACTCTCAGAAGCTTCGGTGGTATTGGTAAAAGTAGCTGCTAGTGATGTATTAGTAGTGAATAGGGAGGGTACCAATGCAGTAATTCGTCTTAAAAATGGCGAAACTATTGTTATTGAAGACTTCTTTAGTGGCACAGCTGAACCTGCTGACAATAGTCTTGTTTTCCAAGACCAGAATGGACAGTTGATTTGGGCAAAATTTAAAGATGCTGAAAATGATGCGGATGCAGACAGCGATGCAGATGCGGATGCTGACAGCGATGTGGAACCGCAGGCCCTGTTAGGTGAGGATTTACCAGCAGCATTACCAGCAGAAGCTCCTCAAGCGCTAGTATCTGATGTTATTTATCAGCCTATTTCTTCAATTGAGCCGTTACTTTATCACGATGCTGGTTTGAACCCATGGTTGTTGGCAGCCATACCTTTGGTTGCGGGTGGTATTATTGCTGCTGCGTCCAATAGTAGCAATGATTCTTCAAATCCTGCGGATACTACTCCTCCAAACACAAATGGTGTTACTTTTTCAGTTGATCCTATTACTTCAGACAATGTCATTAATGCTTCAGAAGCATCAGGTAATGTTACGGTTACAGGTGTATTGAAAAATGTTCCATCAGATGCGGCGAATACGGTCGTAACTGTTGTAATTAATGGGGTTACGTATACAGCAACTGTCGATAAAGTAGCGGGGACATGGAGTGTAAGTGTACCGGGTAGTGGTCTGGTTGCAGATGCAGATAAAACGATAGATGCCAAAGTAACGTTTACAGATGCGGCAGGTAACAGCAGCAGTGTTAACGATACACAAACTTATACAGTAGATACGACAGCACCGAATGCACCGGTATT
>NZ_ALOW01000026.1:0-116454 GCF_000292385.1 Acinetobacter sp. GG2 | reverse complement strand
CGCTCTACCGACTGAGCTATTGGAGAATCTGATGCGCATTTTATGGATGAAATCTAAATGCGTCAATAAGAATATTAAAGAAAATGAATCGTTTGCTTGATTAATATGCTTTTACTGCACTAAAAACAAAAAAAACCACCCTAAAGAGGGTGGTTTTTTATAAAGAAATAAAATTATTTCTCTACACCAGCTGGTTGACCTGCAAGTTTTGCATTTGCATAGTCCCAGTTCACAAGGCTTTCTAAGAAAGTTGAGATGTATTTAGGACGTAAGTTACGGAAATCGATGTAGTAAGCATGTTCCCATACGTCAATTGTTAATACAGCAATTTGGCCGTGTGCAAGTGGAGTGTCTGCATTAGAAGTTTTAGTAATAGAAAGTTTACCGTTTACTTCATCAGCAACTAACCAAGCCCAACCTGAACCGAACTGAGTTGTTGCAGCAGCAGCGAATTCTTCTGCAAATTTTTCGTAGCTACCGAAAGCTTCGTCAATTTTAGCAGCGATTGCGCCAGTAGGCTTACCACCACCATTTGGTTTCATGCTGTTCCAGTAGAAAGTGTGGTTCCAAACTTGAGCAGCATTGTTGAAAATACCAGCTTTAGAAGCATCACCAGCAGTTGCTTTAATGATTTCTTCTAAAGTTTTACCTTCAAGGTCAGTGCCTTTAATTAAGTTGTTTAAGTTAACAACATAGGTATTGTGGTGTTTGTCATGATGGTATTCTAAAGTTTCTTTACTGATATGTGGCGCTAAATCATCATAGCCATATGGAAGTGCAGGTAAAGTAATGGTTGTCATGTTCCTATTCCTTGCATTTGCTGGGTTATACAATTAAGTGGCTCTATTGTAAATGATTCTGGTAACAATAGGGCATCGTTTTAAAGAACTATACACAATAAAGATCTAATTAATACGCATAACACAGATTGAAAAAAAGACTTAATTAAATCGGATTATTCAATTCAAAATATTCAGCTTCAATTGCAAATTGTTTTGAAATGGCTTGGGCCAAACGTTGAACACCATAACGTTCGGTTGCATGGTGACCACAGGCAAAATAATGAACACCTAATTCTTTAGCTTCGTAAAAAGTTCGTTCACTCACTTCACCAGAAATATAAGCATCACAGTTTTGTAAAGCCGCTTTAGAAATATAATCTTGAGCGCCCCCTGTACAAAAGCCTATTTTTTGAATAGTTTGTTTTTCTGCTGGTAAGTGAATGACTTTAAAATCAAAGCTATTTTGTAGTTTTGTTTTAAATTCCTCTACAGAAAGCGCTTGTTCTAAATAACCGATATTACCAATCGGATGTTTTTCGGTTAAATCAAGAGGTTCTAAATTCTGTAAATTTAATTTCTCTGCAATCGCTGCATTATTGCCCAAAGTTGGGTGCGCATCTAACGGCAGATGGTAAGCGACTAATGAAATATTATTTTGAATGAGTTTTTTAATGCGATTACCGCGCATTCCTGTAATTGGGTACGGTTCGCCTTTCCAAAAATAACCGTGGTGCACGAGTAATAAGTCTGCGTTTTGAGCAATTGCTGCATCAATAGCATCTGCGGAAGCAGTAACGGCACAAACGATACGATTTACTTCAGTTGAACCTTCAATTTGCAGGCCATTTGGTGCGTAATCTTTAAATTCTGCCGCTTTTAAGGTTTGATCACACCACTGAATAATTTCATGCAAATTCGCCATGATATTTCCTGAATTGAGTAGTAAATAATTGCTAAAGCTATAGAAACATATTTTGTTGTGTAACTAAAGCTAGACAAATCTTTTTTGACTTTTTTATGTATATCGACATATTTAATTTAAAATGCGTAATTGAAAACTCTTTTTGTTCAATATATTAATTTAATTAAAAACTTCTTTTCGTAGAGGATATGAACGTGCGCCGCACCTTTACATGGTTACCTTGGGTGTTACTTATTATTGTAATTGCCAGTTTTATCGCATGGCAAAAATACCATCGGCCGAAGCCAACTGTTGCAGTTGATGGTGTGCAAATGCCTGCTGAGAAAGTTGAACCACTGGTGGATACTTCTCGAACGGGCGGGGTGGTGTCCTATAGCGCTGCTGTAAAAGTTGCAGCGCCGGCAGTTGTGAATATTTTTACGACCCAGAAAGTTAAACAAAATCATCCTTTATTGAGTGATCCTGTCTTCCGTGAATTTTTTGGAAATCAGGTTCCTGAACAACAACAGCAAAATGAAAATAGCTTAGGATCTGGTGTTATTGTTCGTGCCGATGGTTATATCTTGACGAACAATCATGTGATTGCTCAAGCCGACCAGATTGTAGTTGCTTTACATGACGGACGTCGTGCCGTAGCTACAATTGTCGGGACAGATCCTGATACAGATTTAGCAGTGATTAAAATTGATTTAGATAAGTTACCAGTATTGCCATTTAAATTGAGTGGTAATGAAGTTGGTGATGTTGTCTTAGCAATTGGTAATCCATTTGGTGTGGGTCAAACAGTAACTCAGGGAATTGTTTCCGCAACTGGTCGCTCAGATTTAGGTATAAATACTTACGAAGACTTTATTCAAACAGATGCTGCAATTAACCCAGGTAACTCGGGTGGTGCGTTAATTGATGTCGCAGGTAACTTGATTGGTGTAAATACTGCTATTTTCTCGCAATCTGGTGGTTCATTAGGTATTGGTTTTGCGATTCCTGCTAAAGTTTGCCAACAAGTACTCAACTCTATTTTAAAAGATGGTCGTGTAGTCCGTGGTTGGTTAGGTATTAGTTTACTTCCACCTACGCAAGATGATGTATTGGCACCAAAACAACAGGTCGGAGTTGTAGTTGCTGATGTATTGAAAAATGGTCCAGCAGCTTCAGCTGGTATTAAAGTTGGTGATAAGATTGTTCAAGTAAATAATGAACAGATCACTTCAGCTTCTCACTTAATTAACTATGTGGCTTTACAAGCACCAAATAGCGAAATTAATGTACTGGTTGAACGAGATGGTAAACAACAAAACTTTGTTGTGACTGTAGGGGAGCGTAAAGCGCAAAATACCCAATCTCAGTATATTCCGCTACCAAAGCGTTAAAATCTAAATAAAAAAAGCCTCGTAAAGAGGCTTTTTTTTATGATTACTCATTAGGAATGACTAACACTTTGATGCTGATTTTTAAATTCAGTTAAAGCTTCAATTCGATATTGAATGAGCATTTCACCAATTTCAGCACCTTTAATATTTTCAGGTAAATTCTGAACTTTGATTGAGCGAACGATTTGCATAGCTTCAAGCATATATTGAGCTTGAGGATAAGGACGATCTTCTAATCCTAATCTTCCTTTTGCATCACATTCACACGCTTGTACAAAAGCTTCTACTCTTTCAGGACGACGTAAAACATCTAGGCGTTGTAGTAGACGCCATAAAGTGCCTGGTTTTAATGACATAATTTGGTGGCATTTTAAATGTTCTTTGCACACTGATAATGCCAACTGCTTGGTCTGAGTTGGAACTCGTAAGCGTTCACATAAATCAGTAACTGGTTTAATGCCACGCTCTTCATGCATGATATGACGAGGAAGCTCATCAGCAGGGGTCAATGCTTTACCAAGATCATGCACTAAAACAGCAAAACGTACATCGAGTGAATAATTGGATTTACAAGCTTGTTGTAATGACATAAGAGTATGAATACCACAATCTACTTCTGGATGATATTCAGGACGCTGAGGTACACCAAATAAAGCATCAATTTCAGGGAAAAGATGTTTTAACGCCCCACAATCACGCAGAGTTTGGAAGTAAATGTCTGCATGAGTTTCCATTAAAGCACGAGAAGTTTCCTTCCAAACACGTTCTGGCGTTAATGCATCTAGTTCACCTGACTCCGCCATAGTTTGCATAAGTTGCAAAGTCTCAGGAGCAATTTGAAAACCATATGGGAAATATCGTGCTGCAAAACGAGCTACACGTAAAACTCTTAAAGGGTCTTCAGCAAAAGCTTCTGAAACATGACGTAGAGTTTTATTCTCTAAGTCACTTTGTCCACCATATGGATCATATATTTTGCCGTCTTGATCCATGGCTATTGCATTAATGGTTAAATCACGACGAATTAAGTCATCTTCTAAGCTTACAGTGGTATCAGTAAAGAATTGAAATCCGTGATAGCCCTGACCTGACTTCCGTTCGGTTCGTGCAAGTGCATATTCTTCTTTGGTTTGGGGATGAAGAAACACAGGGAAATCTTTGCCTACAGGTTGAAAACCTTGGGCGAGCATGTGTTCCGGCGTTGCACCGACCACAACATAGTCTTTTTCTTGATAGGGATGCCCAAGTAAATAATCTCGAACAGCACCGCCTACTAAATACACTTGCATGAAAAAACCTCTATTCTTCAAGCAATCATGCTACAGAATAGAGGTTTTCTCAAGTCATTAGAAACGCTTTTCGTAAAAAGCAGTTTCTAAATTACTTTTCTTGTTGTTGAATTTCAGCAACAGTTAAAGCAGTCATATTGATAAGGCGGCGAGTCGTCGCTGTAGGTGTCAAAATATGAACTGGTTTAGCAGCACCTAGCAAAATTGGACCAATGGTAACGTTGTTACCAGAAGTTGCTTTTAGCAAGTTAAATGAAATGTTTGCTGCATCTAGGTTCGGCATAATGAGCAAGTTTGCTGAGCCTTTGAAGCGTGAACCTGGGAATGCAAATTGACGAATGCTTTCGTCTAATGCTGCATCACCATGCATTTCACCTTCAACTTCAAGCTCTGGAGCTTGCTCAGATAAAATACGATAAACTTCACGCATTTTTTGAGCGCTTGAATCAGTCTGGTCGCTGCCGAAACTTGAGTGAGAAAGTAAAGCTACACGTGGTGTAATACCAAAACGACGTACTTCTTCAGCTGCTAAAATTGTCATTTCAGCAAGTTGTTCAGCAGTCGGGTTAGTGTTTACATAGGTATCAGCAATAAACAAGTTACGGTCTTCAAGCATTAATGCATTGAGCGTGAAGAAGTTGTTCATACCTTCTTTAAGGCCAATAACGTTGCGTACGAAGTCTAGGTGAATGTTATAGCTACTGTAAGTACCACATAACATACCATCAGCTTTACCAAATTTAACCAGAAGTGATGCGATTAAAGTTGAACGACGGCGAGCTTCACGTTGAGCATATTCAACAGTAATGCCTTTACGTTGCATTGTTTGGTAGTAGTCTTTCCAAAACTCTTCGTACATCGGGTTTTGTTCTTGATCTACAATCTCAATGTTCACGCCATGTTGTAAACGTAGGCCTAATTTTTTGATGTTTGCTTCAATGACAGCAGTACGACCAACTAAAATTGGTTTAGCTAAATCTTCATCAACTGCAATTTGAACAGCACGTAATACGCGTTCATCTTCACCTTCAGCGTATGCAATACGTTTAGGATCTGTTTTTGCTTGAGCAAAGATTGGTTTCATCAAGAATGCAGAGTTATAAACAAACTCAGACAGTTTTTGACGATATGCAGCAAAGTCTTCGATAGGACGAGTTGCCACACCTGAATCCATTGCAGCTTTAGCAACAGCAGGTGCGATTTCTAAAATTAAGCGTTGATCAAGTGGACGTGGAATCAAGTAGTCACGACCAAATGAAGCAGATTTTTCGCCATAAGTAGCAGCATCAGCTTCTACGTGAGCCATACGTGCAATTGCATGTACACAAGCAATTTTCATATCTTCATTAATTGTTGTAGCACCTACGTCAAGTGCGCCACGGAAGATATAAGGGAAACATAAAGCGTTGTTTACTTGGTTCGGGTAGTCCGAACGACCAGTTGCCATGATGACATCAGGGCGTACTTCATGCGCGTGTTCAGGTAAAATTTCTGGATCTGGGTTTGCCAAAGCAAAGATAATAGGATTTTCAGCCATTAGTTTCACCATGTCTTTGGTGAGAATGCCAGCAGCTGAAAGGCCCAAGAACATATCTGCGCCAGCCATTACTTCATGTAATTGAGTCGCTTTAATGTCTTGTACATAACGTTTTTTAGATTCATCTAAGCCTTCACGTGAAGTCGTAAGAAGACCACGAGAGTCGGCAACAATGATATTTTCTTTATTTACGCCCAAAGCGCAAAGTAAATCTAAACAAGAAAGGGCAGCAGCACCTGCACCTGAAGCAACAATTTTGATTTCTTCAATTTTCTTGTTAACCAGTTGTAGAGCATTTAATAATGCTGAACCTACAATAATACTTGTACCGTGTTGATCATCATGGAACACAGGAATTTTCATGCGTTCACGAAGTTTCTTCTCGATATAGAAACATTCTGGCGCTTTGATATCTTCAAGGTTAATACCGCCGAAAGTTGGTTCTAATGAAGCAACAATATCAACGATTTTATCTGGATCGTTCTCAGCAATTTCAATATCAAATACGTCAACACCAGCGAACTTTTTGAAAAGAACGCCTTTACCTTCCATTACTGGTTTAGAAGCTAATGGACCAATATTACCTAAACCAAGAACCGCAGTACCGTTACTTACAACAGCAACTAAGTTGCCACGTGCAGTATATTTTGCAGCAGCTGAAGGATCACGTTCAATCTCTAAACATGGAGCAGCAACCCCTGGTGAATAAGCTAGAGCTAAATCTCGTTGGTTGACGAGTTGCTTACTAGGCGTGACGCTGATTTTCCCTGGATTTGGATATTCGTGGTAATTTAAAGCGGCCTGTTTTAAAGATTGATCGTCCATCTGAGTCTCTATTTGATACAAAAAAGCAAACTAGTCAAATCACTCATTTAGGGGGAGGCAATGTGATGCTCTTACTATGCTTTAATTTTTACCAATTAAGAGAATAGTAGACGAATTGCCAATAGCCCCATAGTGAGCTAAATGCTAAAGAATATAACACTACTTCTCTATTTCTCACAGTCAAAAACGCTCATTTTTGGAAAAACCAGTGCATGTAAAATAGACTGTTAAAACAATTATGAAATATGTGTATTTGATTGAAGATATTGCTTAATCTGATTTGGATGAAGTGGACGACTAAAGAAATAGCCTTGTAAAAAATCACATTGTTGTTTTTGTAGATAAATAACTTGCTCTTCGGTTTCAACACCTTCAGCCACCAGTTTTAATCCCATACTTTTGCCCATCGCAATCATGGCATTGACAATAGCTTCTTGTTTTTGATCGCCGATTTTTGAAATAAAGGCCCGATCAATTTTTAAAACATCGATTGGATATTCTGTCAGGTAAGCTAAAGATGAATAGCCTGTACCAAAGTCATCGAGTGCAATCGAAATATTGCGTTCTTTAATTGAATGCAATAATTTTTTCACATTATCAGTATTGTCTAATAAAGCCGATTCAGTAATTTCGAGTTCTAGATTTGATCCATCGAGTTGATATTTCTCTAAAACTTCATCTAAATCATTCAGTAAAAGTCCACGATGAATTTGTTGAGCAACAATATTTACAGAGACTTGAATATCTGAATAACCTGAGTTTTTCCACTCTTGTAATTGTTTGCCAACCTTATCTAAAACCACTTTACCAATATCGGAAATAAGGCTACTACGTTCGGCAAAAGGAATGAACATATTCGGCATGACTAATTCCTTGTCAGGATGTTGCCAGCGAATTAAGGCTTCAAAACCTTTAACAGATTTGTCATTTAAATTAATTTTTGGTTGATAATAAACAATAAATTCATCATTTTGGATAGCTTTGCGTAATTCTTGCTCTAAATCTGCGGTTTTATACGGATTGCTTGCTTTATTGAAATAGTAGCAAATGGTGTTACCACCTAAACGTTTTGCTTCAGATAGTGCTTGTTCGGCATGGTTATTGAGATGGTCAATTTGTCTACCGTGTTCTGGAAAGCAGGCAACTCCAATAGAGGCGGTAATAAAATACTCTTGTTGATCAATATAAAATGGAGTATTTAATGCTTGTAAAATATTTTGGCAATATTGCTCAATATTAGGATGAATTGGTGATATTTCATAAATAATTGCAAAATCATCACCATTTAAGTAAGCCACTAAAATGGCATTAATGTTGGTGAGGCGTAGACGTTGCGCAAACTGTTTTAGTAATTCGTCACCACTATCATTATTTAAAAACTCATTAAACGCTCTAAACCTATCAATATTAATACGTATTAATGCAAGATTTTTAAAGCTATAAGATGGATTAATTAAATACTGGTGTAATTGATTGTAATAATAAAAACGATTAGGAAGATGAGTTAAGCTGTCATAATTTTTTAAATAAGATAAATGTTGCTCTTGTCGCTTTTGTTCGGTTAAATCACGTGCAAAGCCAATATAATTAATAACTTGATTATGTTCATCTTTCACAGCATTAATATGGAGCCATAAGTGAACACTTTTACCTGATACAAACTTTTCATCAAACTGGCCCATATATTCGCCAGTTTTAAGTAGTTGCTGGGTAATCGAGTCATGAAACTCTTGTTGCTGTAATTTCTGATTTATTGTGATATTGAATAGTTGTTGATTTAACAATTCAGATTTAGAAAAACCAGTTAATTTTTCATAATAGGGATTAACATCAATATAATTCAGTTTATCATCTAAAATAAAAATTCCTTCTGCTGCTTGTTCAAGCACAATAGCGCAAAGTCTCAAATGTTCTTGATCTTTTTTTTCTTGATGAATATCTCTAGTCATTCCCACCATACGTAAAGCTTTATTGGTTTTAGGGTCACGGCTAATGACACGACCTACATCATGTATCCAACGCCAAGAACCATTACGCCGCAGAATACGAAAGGTAATATTGAAGTGATCAGATTTTCCATCTAAATGCTCTTTTAAACGCTCATCAAATAACTTTCGATCATTAGGATGGATACGTTCTAAAATTGTATTGAGGTGTAAAGATGTATTTTGCGTCTGCTTTTGTCGATCAAAAAAAGTAATTTCTAATTTTTGTTTTTCAATATCCCAATCCCATGGACGAATACCAGCAGTTTCATGAGCAAATGCCAAATTATGATGATGGCTTTCAAGCTTCTCATTCATTTTGGTTAAATCATAGGTTCTTTCACGTACTTTCTGTTCGAGCAAATGATTATTAAATTGAAGCTGTGCTTCAATATCTTTTGATTTATTTACTTCTTGTTGAAGTTGAATACATAATTCTTCAGCCCATTGCGTATGTTGTTCCGCAACTTGTACGAGTTGTTTATTTTTAAATAGGAGCTGAGAAATTTTTTGGTAGTTGCGTTGAGTTGCGTAAGCACAAAGTAGGGTAGCTAAGAAGGCTAAATTATACGCAAAGTAAAAGGGAAGTTGCGATGTCTGTACATGTGTAAACTGGCTAATAATAAGCGGAACTGTACTTGGAATAAAAAGTAAATAAAAATATCGGGGTTGCTGAGTTAAAAAGGTAAGGCCGATAATATGAGATGAACTAATAAATAATCCAATTAGAATATGAACATCAGAGATAGATATAATTGTAGAAGGAAGGGAGAAATGCAGAACAATTATATTCACTCCCATTAATATCCCTGATACCAAACAAATAGCTTGTAGTGTTAAATCAGTTTTTCTAATGAAATTAATGTCACGATAACGTGTTAAAAACTTTGGGATAAATAATAGACAACCAAGGCATAAAATAGTGAAACCAATTGACCAAATAAAATTTGTGATGTAAGAAGTAAAGTAACAAGTGAAAATAATGGCCGAAATTAAACAAAGTAATATTAAGCTAATCAGATACAAGCGAATATATTGAATTGAGAGTCGGAGCTGCTCAATCCTTGTTTGATGCTGTAAATATTCTTCCTGAAGGCCAGACATAAGATTTTTCTATCCTATTTTTTTACATTTATACAGAAAGAATCTGATTTATCAGTGGAAAAGAATTTAAATTAATATTCATACATTAAAAGTAAGTTAACTTTAATTGTTGATTTAATCAATGTTCAATTAGCTTATATGGATAAAAACCGATAATTTAAAATAGATAATGCAACAACAGGCGCAGTTTCGGTGCGTAATACACGGTCTCCGATACACCAGTTCATAAAACCCGCTTCATTGGCCTGCGTAATTTCATTTTCGCTTAAACCACCTTCCGGACCAATTAAGAGAGCGAGTTCTGGTTGGATCCCTGCTAATACATCTTTTTGTTCTTTTTCAGGAGCCAAAACAAATTTGGATGCAGGAAGATCAGAAGATTTTAGCCATTCATGAAGAGGGACGGGTGCTAAAACTTCGGGGACAAAGTTAAGCCCGCATTGTTCACAGGCTGCAATTGCAACAGCTTGCCAATGGTCTAATTTTTTTTGGTCGCGGTCGTATTTTAAACGCATTTCACAGCGTTCACTGGTTAAAAGCTGAATTTTGCTTACACCAAGTTCGGTGGCTTTTTGAATGGCATAATCCATTCGGTCGCCTTTACTCATGACCTGACCAAGAACAGCTTTAAAAGGGGCATTACGGTTGGCAGGATTAAAATTCTCAATGGCGACAAATGCATTTTTTTTATTAATTTCGGTGAGTGTCGCAAGATATTCGCCACCTTGTCCATTAAATAGAGTCGCTTGTTCTTGTAGTTGTGCGCGTAAAACACGCACCCAATGATGAAATACCGATTCAGTCAGTTGAATTGTTGAGCCAACTGTAAGTTCAGTTTCGATAAAAAAACGATTCATTGGGTACGCCTTACAAAATTAATTTAAACCAAGATCAACAACAAGTTGACGGGTTGGTTCGACTTGATTCATTGAATAAAAGTGTAAGCTTGGTGCACCACCTGCAATCAGGCGCTCGCATAACTTAACAACAACTTCATGACCGAAAGCTTTAATACTTTCACTGTCATCGCCGTAGGCTTGTAATTGCTTACGAATCCAACGAGGAATTTCAGCACCAGTACCATCTGCAAAGCGAATTAAGTTACTTGCATTGGTAATTGGCATAATACCAGGAGCCACTGGAAGGTTAATTCCTGCACTCTCCAAGCGCTCTATAAAGTAAAAGTACGAATCTGGATTAAAAAAGAATTGGGTAATTCCTGCATTAGCACCAGCTTGTACTTTTTCAATAAAACGTTGAATATCTGAATCAAGATTTTCAGCTTGAGGATGCATTTCTGGATAAGCCGCAACTTCAATATGAAAATGATCACCTGAGTGCTCACGAATAAAACGTACTAAATCTTGAGCATAAGGAAGCTCGCCAAGTCCAACCTGACCAGATGGTAAGTCGCCACGTAAAGCGACAATACGGTCAATACCTTGTGCCTTGTATAAGTCGAGTAGTTCAGCAATACGCGCTTTATCATCACCAATACAAGAAAGGTGAGGGGCAACAGGTGTACCTTTGCCATTGAAATCATCAATAGCAGCAAGCGTGCGTTCGCGAGTAGAGCCACCAGCTCCATAAGTAATCGAGAAAAACTCAGGGTTTAATAGCTGTAGTTCTTGGTGAACAATACGAAGTTTTTCAGCACCGGCATCAGTTTTTGGCGGGAAAAACTCAAAAGAAATAGGTGTACGTTTAGTCATGTCAAATCCTTGTAAACAGCGAAACATTTTAGAAAAAAGGGCAGTCGGTTCACCGTCTGCCCTTTAGTTCTTAGTATTTGTAAGCGTCAGACTTGAATGGTCCCTCAACAGCAACACCTAAGTAATCGGCTTGCTTTTGAGTTAACTGGGTAAGTACACCACCGAAACCTGCAACCATTGCCGCAGCAACTTCTTCGTCAAGTTTCTTAGGAAGAACTTCTACACGGATTTTTGCAGCTTTTTCGTTTGCAGGAAGGTCAGCAAATTTCTCTTGGAATAAGTGAATTTGACCTAAAACTTGGTTAGCAAAAGAACCGTCCATCACGCGTGATGGGTGACCAGTTGCATTACCTAGGTTTACAAGGCGACCTTCAGAAAGAAGGATAAGGTAGTTGTTTTCGTCTTCTGAACGATAAACTTGGTGAACTTGTGGCTTAACTTCAACCCACTTGTAACCACGTAAATAAGCTGTGTCGATTTCTGTATCGAAGTGACCGATGTTACATACAACTGCACCAGCTTTTAAGCTATCTAACATTGCAGCATCACATACGTGGTAGTTACCAGTAGTCGTTACAACAAGGTCAGTGTTGCCAAGTAAGTCTTGGTTAACATCTTCTTTTTTACCTGTTTGTACGCCGTTTTTGTATGGAGATACAACTTCATAGCCGTCCATACATGCTTGCATTGCACAAATCGGGTCAACTTCTGTTACACGAACAATCATGCCTTCTTGACGTAAAGATTGAGCAGAACCTTTACCTACGTCACCGTAACCAATCACAAGTGCACGGCGGCCAGATAACAACATATCTGTAGCACGTTTGATTGCATCATTTAATGAATGACGGCAGCCATATTTGTTGTCGTTTTTAGACTTAGTAACTGAGTCATTTACGTTAATTGCAGGTACTTTCAAAGAACCGTCTTTCCACATTTCGATAAGACGTTGAACACCTGTAGTTGTTTCTTCGGTAATACCGTGAATACGTTCTAAAAGAGCAGGGTATTTTTCATGAACAAGAGCAGTTAAGTCACCGCCATCGTCCAAAATCATGTTGGCATCCCAAGGTTGGCCATTAACATTGATTTGTTGCTCTAGGCACCATACATATTCTTCTTCAGTTTCACCTTTCCAAGCAAAAACTGGAATACCGCGAGCAGCAATTGCAGCAGCAGCGTGGTCTTGAGTAGAGAAAATGTTACATGATGTCCAGCGAACTTCAGCACCTAATTCAACAAGCGTTTCAATAAGAACCGCTGTTTGAATGGTCATGTGAATACAACCAAGAATTTTTGCGCCAGCAAGTGGTTTAGAAGCTGCATAACGTTTACGTAAGCCAATCAAAGCTGGCATTTCTGCTTCAGCAAGTTTGATTTCTTTACGACCGTAATCAGCAAGTGAAATGTCAGCAACTTTGTAATCTGTAAATGAAGCATTAACCGCGTTCATCAGGATCTCCTAGGAAAAAATAGTATTGATCATTCTGTTCGCGGATGCCGTTGTTGGTTAAAACGAGTGTTTAACCGATCGTCGAGCCTGGCAAATTGATCTTTAGTGCCGATCATTTGTCGCAGCATCCCTCGACTAGCGAAACATTGTACTTGGAAAAGCTTTTAGTGCCAATCCAGTTTTGTTTATTATCTGCTTAATTACGACTTTAGATTTAAATTATGGCCTTAAATATTCCCGAATCTTTGGCAAACCTCGAGGCAAACAGTGGTGTTTTTGCAGTTTGGATGGTACTAAAGCATTATGGGGTACAAATTGATGTTGCTGAGTTGATTAAAGTTTGCCGATATGAGCAAGATGGTACCTATACCATTGCTTTAGCTGTTGCTTTAAAAAAGTTTGGCTTTGATGTTTCATTTTATTCAGATAAAGACCCTAACATTAGCCCCAGCGAACGTATGAGTTATAAAGAGGCAAAGGTGTTGAAAATACCGACAGGGCCTGCTTTGAGCTATCAAGACATTCAAGGCGCAATTCAAAATGGGCAAATGGTAATCGTGTACTACGACACTTTAGAAGATGTTGGAAATCAGTCGCTCGTTTATTCTGTAGATTCAAACGAAATTTGCTTTTTCGATAGTTTTGAGCCGATGTCAGCAACAGTTTTTGAGAACCAGCGTAAAGCAGAAGGGATTTGTCGTCAGGCTATTGTAATTGGTGATCGTAATTTAAATATTTATTCGACTACATTAAATTAGGTCAAAGTGAGCCAGTAGAGTGCTGGCTCAGATTGAAGTTATTGTTGTTGATATTCTTGAATGACTTCTAAAGCAGCACGAAAAGCTTCTTGAGTAGCAGGCGCGCCGCAATATGGCAGACTATGCAATAAAGTTTCTTGAATCTCTTCAACTGTACAACCATTGTTGAGCGCGCCACGAACATGGCCTTTAAGTTCAGTTGGCGATTTAAGTGCTGTGAGCATTGCTAAAGTAATTAATGAGCGATATTTACGTGGAAGCACACCTTCACGTTGCCAAGTTGATCCCCATGCATGTTCATTAATCCAGTCTTGTAAAGGTTGGGTAAAGGGTACGGTATTTTCTTGGGCACGTTTTACAAAAGCTTCTCCCATCACTTCTGTGCGTACTTTTAATCCATTTTCGTAATCTTGCTTAGACATTAATTTCTCCTAAAAATAAAAGCGTCGAGTGACGCTTTTATGGCTATTTATTAATTAATGCGAATCAAAAATGATTGCAATAGTGAATTGGTGGAGGCACCAGTCACACTATTTGATGAGGGTTTGACAAAGGTAGATCCTTATCGAGTTTTTCATCAAAAACATCGGTAAGCATGCTGTCAAATCGAATTGCGTTGTATTGCAATAATTGTTGAGCTTCGTTTTCAGAAATAAAGCCTTCTTTTATCGCTTGTGCAATATTCTCTTCAAAAGTAAGACCAGTAAACTTGCCTTTGGATTCAGCTTTCTTAAACTTATCCCAAAGCGGTTCAAGGGTTCTTAAAATCTGGAACGTGTGCTCTAGACGGCCAGTAACATCGTTAGGTTCAGTTGAATAGTACACATGGCGTTTGAGTTGCTCTCTAAACGGATGTTCTTCCATCATGAGTTCAGCAACTTGCTGTTTTAACTCATCATCAGGTTTTGCAATCACACGACCTAGCGGGAAACAAATCCATTTCACTAAGGCTGCTGGAAGCTTGGCTGGGAAGTTGTCAAATAATCCCCAAAATGCTTCCTGAATATTTAAGAACGCTTTTTGTAATGCTAGTTTTGCATGCAGTTGTTCAGCTTCAGTTTTTTGTCCAGCTTCATAAAATTTTAAAATTGCAGTGGCAATAAACAAGTATGCATGAATATCAGCTAAACGTCCTGAGAGCATTTCTTTGCGTTTTAAATCCCCTGCAAGTAAACCTAGTGACATATCAGAAACAAGGGCGAAGTTGGCACTAAAACGGTTAATGGTTTTATAGTAACTTGCCGTGAATTGATCTGATGATTGAGGTGCATCACTTGAACCACCTGTCCAACCATAAGCAAATGATTTTGCGCCGCGATTAAAGGTATACGCTAAGTGTTTAAATAATAGGTCATCGAATTTTTGAACTGCATTGGCTTTGTCTTCAGACTGAAGTAATTGCAATTCTTCAAAAAGATAAGGGTGACAGCGCATTGAACCCTGACCAAAAATCATGAGTGAGCGGGTTAAAATGTTTGCACCTTCGACTGTAATTGCAATCGGGATGGCTTGATAGGTAAGGGCAAGGAAGTTACGAGGCCCAAGCTGAATACCACGTCCACCGGCAATATCCATACCGTGATTAATGACTTTACGCATAGTTTCTGTTGCATAGTATTTTGCCATGGCAGTCATCACGGCAGGAGTTCCGCCTTGATTTAGGCCACATGTTACTAAATAACGGAATGCTTCAAGCATATAGGCATCACTGGCAATTTCACTGCTTGCTTCTTGCACACCTTCAAATTTACCAACAGAAATATTGAACTGTTGACGAATTCTCGCAAAAGCACCTACGGTTAAATAGCTCATTTCACCTGCGGCTGTAGCTAATGCTGGAAGGGAAATACCACGCCCAACACCTAAACACTCCATCAGCATGCGCCAGCCTTTACCCGCATTTTCTTGTCCACCGATAATCCAGTCGATAGGAATGAAAACATCTTCACCCTCAACTGTTCCATTCATAAATGGAGAGCCTGGATAATGGCGTGCACCTATTTTTACACCCGCATGGCTTGCAGGAATGAGGGCACAGGTAATACCGTATCCGGTTTTATTTTTATCGCCGAGTAGACCTTCAGGGTCATAGAGCTTAAATGCTAAGCCAACTACTGTGGCAATCGGAGCAAGTGTAATCCAGCGTTTAGAGAAATTCATACGTAGGCCAAGGACTTGAGCGCCTTCATATTCGCCGTAGCACACCACACCCGAATCTGGAATGGCACCAGCATCTGAACCAGCTTCAGGGCTTGTTAAACCAAAACATGGGATTTCTTCACCTTTGGCAAGACCTGGTAAGTATTGTTGCTTTTGTGCATCTGTACCGTAGTGCATGAGTAGCTCACCGGGTCCCAGTGAGTTAGGAACCATACAACTTACTGCTGCAGTTAATGAGCGTGACGCAATTTTGCTCATAATGCGGCTTTGAGCAAATGAGCTAAATTCTTTACCGCCAAATGATTTTGGAATAATCAGGCCTAAGAAACCTTTATCTTTAATGAACTGCCAAACTTCAGGTGGAAGGTCTTTTAATTGATGATGAATTTCCCATTCATTGAGCATGCTACATAGCACTTCAACTTCATTATCAATAAAACTTTGTTCTTCTGATGAAAGTGTAGGATAAGGATACTTCTCAAATTGCGACCAATCTGGAGCACCCATAAATAATTCTTTTTCCCACCAACTTGTTCCTGCTTCTAAAGCCTCTTGTTCAGTGGTACTGATGCTCGGCATTGAGTTTGCCAGAGTTTTATAAGCAGGTTTTGTAATTAAACTAAACCGTAAAGGCTTAAACAAAATAATAATGCTAAGAGCAATAAGAGGAATCCCTAAAAGCAGTGACCATGGCGTTAAAATGAGTGCAGTAAGGATGGCTACAGCAATCGTAATAACACTACCAATGACTCTATTTAGGTTAAAAAAGAAAATTGCCCATATTGCAATAAGCTGAATGACAATACTTAAAACAAAGAGTAGGAAAATCATACTTGCTCCTTGCTAGATAAGCCCTCAAGTTAGACGTTACAAAAGGCGAGGAGAGATTTAAGGCTTAACTAGCTCATTTTTAATGCTGTTTAAATTTGATTTTTTATGTCGCAATTGATCTATATGCTAGAGCAGGGATATATCGTACTTTTAGGTATAAGATATTTTTGAGTGAAAGTGTAATAGCTTGTTTTATCTATTTGTCAAGAAATGTTATTGATTTTCTTATACAAATAAAAAGCCCTCAGTATTAGAGGGCTTTTTATAGAAATTTAATTTTTAAGCTTCGACAACTTGAACAGCGATTTTTTTAGCTGGATCTACTTTACGACGAACTTCTGGTACTGGCTCACCGTGGTATTGACGGTCAGCAAAGTAACTCGAACGAACCATTGGCGCAGACCAGATATTTCTAAAACCAAGTTTACGGCCATGCTCTGCATAACGCTCAAACTCTTCTGGTGTTACAAAACGGTCAATTGGTGCGTGTTGTTTTGAAGGTTGCAAGTATTGACCAATAGTCACATAGTCGACATCGTGAGCACGTAAGTCATCAAGCAATGCAATGACTTCTTCTTCAGTTTCACCAATACCTACCATCAAACCACATTTTGTCGGGATGTCAGGGCAGTATTCTTTAAACATTTTCAATAAGTTTAAAGAATGTTGGTAATCTGAACCTGGACGCATCGCTTTATAGAGACGAGGTACAGTCTCAATATTATGGTTGAAAACATCTGGCGGACATTCAGTCATAATGCGTAAAGCAATATCCATACGTCCACGGAAGTCTGGAACTAAAATTTCAAGTAGTGTGCTTGGACTAAGCGCACGAGCTTCCTTAATACAATCCACAAAATGTTGTGCACCGCCGTCAAGTAAGTCATCACGGTCAACCGAGGTAATTACTGCATATTTGAGTTTAAGATTGGCAATAGTCTCTGCCATGTGACGAGGTTCATCAGGGTCTAGTGCATTTGGACGACCATGTGCGACATCACAGAACGGGCAACGACGTGTACAAATATCACCCATAATCATGAATGTTGCTGTACCACCACCAAAACATTCTGGTAGGTTAGGACAAGCTGCTTCTTCACAAACGGTATGGAGTTTTTGAGCACGTAAAGTGGTTTTAATACGCTGAACTTCTTCTGGTGCCGTCATCTTGACACGAATCCAGTCAGGTTTACGCGGCACTTCAACCGTAGGTACAACTTTTACAGGAATTCTTGCGACTTTTTCTGCGCCACGAAGTTTTACACCCTGTTCAGGTTTACGGTGTTCTGACATATTTAACTTTTCCACTCGTTTATAGAGACATTGACATTGTATTATAGCCGAGTTCTTTGGTTAATAGCGGAAAATAACTATTCATATAATAAATGTGGTTATTCAGAAATATAGGGTTGAGAAATACATAAATTCACCGCATATTAGTCATAATCTATTATAAAATATGGTCATTCAAGAGAGGAAGGAGCTTTCAATGCCACGTAAAAAAGAGGTCGTTAGTGGGAATTTCGTTAAGTACGATGCGGTAGTTCTCGGTTCTGGACCTGCAGGTGAAGGCGCGGCAATGAAGCTTGCAAAAGCGGGTAAGCGTGTTGCAATTGTAGATGTGCGTGATCAACTGGGTGGTAACTGTGCTCACGTAGGGACTATTCCAAGTAAAGCATTACGTCAAACAGTTTCTAGTATTATTCGCTATCAACGTGACCCGATGTTTCAAAAAGTAGGTGAATGGAAACAGTTCACTATGAAACAGGTGTTGCGTAATGCTCACAAAGTGATTCAACAACAGGTTGATACACATACACGCTTTTATGACCGCAACAAAATCGGCGTATTTCATGGCCGTGCATATATTCAAGATAAAAATACAGTTTTAGTTTTTAGCCATGAAGGCATTAAAGAAACAATCATCTGTAAGCAAATCGTGATTGCGACAGGTAGTCGTCCTTATCATCCACAAGGTCTCGACTTTGACCATCCTCGTGTATTTGATTCAGACAAAATTCTTGATCTTGATTACTCAATTCAAAAAATCATTATTTATGGTGCGGGCGTTATTGGCTGTGAATATGCTTCGATCTTTATTGGTTTAGATCATAAAGTTGACTTGATTAATACTCAGCAAAAACTCTTAAGCTATTTAGATGACGAGATTGCTGATGCTTTGTCTTATCACTTACGTGAACAAGGTGTGTTAATTCGTCACAACGAACAAATGGATCATCTTGAAACATTTGATGACCACGTTGTATTACACTTACAAAGTGGTAAAAAAATCAAAGCCGATGCGATCCTTTGGTGTAATGGCCGTTCAGGTAATACAGAAGGCTTAGGTCTTGAGAATGTTGGGTTAGTACCAAACAACCGTGGTCAGCTTTCTGTAAATGATCAATACCAAACTGAAGTTGAAAATATCTATGCTGCTGGTGACGTAATCGGTTGGCCATCACTTGCTTCTGCTGCTTATGACCAAGGGCGCTGTGCTGGTGCAAACATGAGTGGTGAAGATGCGAAGCCAGTACGTGATATCCCAACGGGTATTTACACCATTCCGGAAATTTCATCTATTGGTAAAAATGAGCAAGAATTAACGGAAGAGAAAATTCCGTATGAAGTAGGTCAAGCTTCTTTCCGTCATTTGGCTCGTGCACAAATTACGGGTGATACAGTGGGTGAATTGAAGATTCTTTTCCATCGTGACACTTTAGAAATTTTAGGTATTCATTGTTTTGGTAATAACGCTGCCGAAATTATCCACATTGGGCAAGCAGTTATGCACAGCCCAAACAATACCTTGAAATATTTTGTCGAAACAACGTTTAACTATCCAACCATGGCTGAAGCCTACCGTGTAGCTGCACTTAACGGTATGAATCGCTTGTTTTGATTTTAAATAATTTTTTCAATAAAAAAGCCCGCAAATTTGCAGGCTTTTTTATTTTCATTAGACCATACGTTTTTTATATTTTTATGACAATGTACAGAGTGATTTCAGCGCGTCATCTTTCTAGTGTGCACAAAATGCTTGATTAAAATATTCAAATAAATCAGGTGTCTGTTTCCATAAAATGATGGAAATAACCAGAAGAGCTGCAATGAAGAAAGTCATAATTGTTTTCAAAAGTAAGGCATTATGCGTCATGAATAACAGCCTCCTCATTTACAAAGAAATGTACAATTACCCCTAATATACTCAAAGCTATTGAACATAGCCAAATCGCATTGTAATTACCTGTTAAGTCATGGTTAACGCCGCCAAGCCAACCACCAAAGAAAGAACCAACTTGATGGGTGAAAAACACAATACCGCTCAGCATTGAAAGGTATTTAACACCAAACATATTTGCGACAATGCCATTGGTGAGTGGAACAGTAGAGAGCCATAGAAGACCCATAACGACGCCAAAAGCATATACTGTATAAGGGTTTAAAGGTAATAGTAGAAAGGCAATGATCGCGATCCCTCGGCTACCATAAAGTGCCATTAATAATTTAGGTTTTGAGAAACGATCTCCCAGCCAACCCGCCCCATAAGTTCCCACAATATTAAATAAGCCAATTAAAGCCAGAAACACTGTACCTGTCGCCGCATCAAAGCCATGGTCGATTAAATAGCCTGGTAAATGTACCCCTAAAAATACAACTTGGAACCCGCATACTAAAAAACCTAAAGCTAACCACCAGAACGGCTTATGTTTTCTAGCAATATTCAGTACTTGTTTAAAGGTGAGCTGAGGTTGAGCGATTGCTTTTGGGGCTTGGTTGCTTGGCCCTTTTAACATCCATGCTAGAGGAATGATAAGAGCGATTAACAGCGCACTCACCATTAAAGCTGCGGACCATCCTACTGTTTTAAGTAAGAGAAGGGTGGAAGGCAGCATAATAAATTGACCAAAAGAACCTGCCGCACTGGCAATACCCATTGCCATACTTCTTTTTTCTGGTGGAGCAGCTCGGCCTACGGCACTCAGTAAAACCGTAAAAGAGGTTGCTGATAAAGCTAAACCAATAATAAGACCTAAGCTTAAATTTAAAATGAGTACACTGGAACTAAAAGCCATTAAGAGTAAGCCAAGGGCATAAAGTAATCCGCCAACAGCAACCACAATTTTACTGCCATATTTATCTGCGATCGCACCGGTAAAAGGCTGCACAGCTCCCCATATTAAATTTTGCATCGCGATTGCAAGACTAAAAACATGCTGCCCCCAACCAAAATCATGACTCATTGGAACTAAATAAAGGCCGAAACCGTGACGAACACCTAATGAAAGAGCCAAGATAAGAGCGCTACCAATTAACATGTATATAAGTGGCTGTGAGAACTGATTGCCTGTTTTAGTCATTGTGATTGGAAAATTATAGGAAAGTGATGAGTTATTGTAGAAGATGTATCGAAAGATATCGATATAGATGGTGGAATATTTAAGAAAAATTAAAAGGTAACAATGCTAGTCTCTTTATAACAAAAGCAAACCAGCAGAAATCATTTTGATTTCTGCTGGTTATAAAAAAATTAAGTTGCAGAATTACGCTCAAGTAGCGCTTGTTCAAAAAGGACTTGTTCTTTTTCTTTGTGCTCGGTTGTGAAGCGAATCAAAATCACGCTACAACCCGCAACCATAACCAGTCCACCTAAAATAAATAAGCAAGTTTGAATATCAAGTACACCTTTTAATAAAAAGCCAGCTGCAACTGCACCTGCATTACCACCCGCACCAATAATTCCTGCTACACCGCCTAATGCATTACGGTCAATAAATGGCACAAGAGCATATGTTGCGCCGCAGGCCATGTGTGTAAATAGTGCAAAAATAGTCATTGAAAGAATAGCGAGAGCGACACCATTCATTTGAGAGAAAAGGACTAAGAATAAACCTTCGCCTAAAATCATGATTACAAGTACTTTCGTGCGTCCATCTAGTCCTTTAGTAAGGGCGACTTTATCGGAAATAATGCCCCCTAGTGCACGTGCAAATAATGCAAGAAGACCAAATATTCCTGCCGTTAAACCCGCAGTTTTTAAATCCATTTTGAATTGATCAACATAGTACATGGCTGCTACATTATGAATAAAAATTTCGATACCAAAGCATGCACCATAAGCCAGAAATAAAATCCAGACACGGTAGTTACGCGCAGCCTGCATTAAAATTGCCATACCGCCTTTTTTGCCGCTGCCAACATCAATGCCTTGTGCACGAACTTCTTTAAAATCACCTTGAGGACAATCTTGAGTTAACTTCCAGTAAAGGACTCCCACAATCACCATCATCACACCCGGTACGATAAGAGCAATACGCCAGCCCATAGTTTGCTCAACACCGAACATGACAATTGCACCAAGTAATAAAGGCATTAAGGCTTGAGTTGCACCGCCGCCAGCATTACCCCAACCAGCCGCCGCTGCGTTTGCTGTACCTACAACATTAGGTGCAAACATAATACTTGTATGATATTGCGTAATAACGAAGCTTGCGCCAATTGCACCAATGAGTAAGCGGAAGAATAGAAATGATTCATAACTGTTGGCAGCAGCAACACCAAATACCGGAATACTGCCAAGTAAGAGTAGGGCTGTATAGGTAATTCGTGGACCATATTTATCGCAAAGGGGACCGACAGCGAGTCGCACTAAAATCGTAATTGCAACGGCGGCAATATTAATATTGGCAATCTGGTCTTTAGTTAAACCGAACTCACCTTTAATAACAGGCATTAAAGGAGCACAGGCAAACCATGCGAAGAAGCAGACAAAGAAAGCGAGCCAAGACATGTGAAAGGCACGCATTGCTGGAGTTGAGAAGCTGAATAATTTAATCTCAGTTGCTTTTTTTGCATCTAGATTGATATTTGAAGACATACGCCGTCCCTCTGAACTGAACGAATTTTTAATTTGCACGACAAAATAAATTGTCTATTTGCATACCGATCAGAGCGGACGTCTTTGGCCGTCTTGGTTTATCCATTGAATCGCCATTGATTCATCATGTTGTAGATAAAGCAAAGGCTGTGCCAAAAAATAATTTTTACTAAAAGGAAAATGTTAGCTTTTAATTTTATTCAGTTAGTTGGAATTTAATAAAATTAATTAACAAAATAAGATTAAGAAAAAAGCAAACCACAGAGATGGGACATGAGGTTCTCCTAATAATTTAATAAGAAATGCTCATTTTTTTAGCATATTGGTTTAAAAAAAAGCAGGATTGAACTTACCAATAAAAAAGCTATAAAAGCTTCAGTAAGGCTTTTATAGCTTGAGTATTTTAAAAAATTAGAAACGGTAGCCTACACCTACATAGGTAATAAGTGGGTCGATATCAATTTTGGTATTCGCTTTAATAAGCTCTTTACCTGTATTTTGATCTGTGACATAAATTTTTGCTTCATTATTCATTTTTGAATAAGAAACTGAACCGACGGCGAACCAGTTCGGATTGAAGTCATAGGTCGCTCCAACCGTAACAATCGGTGCGAAAGTATCGGTCGCTTCAAGTTTAACAATAGGGTTAGCTGAAGACGTTTTACCGTCTAATGCTGCACCCGCTTGACCATCATGAATATTTTGAATCATATGGCCTGCTTTGATTAAATCTGATTCAATCCCTGAATTCATTTTTAAATCATTGAAATAGGCATACATCACACCTGCACCAATGTATGGACGAAATTTATTTACACCAGATTTACCAAATTGGTAATGCAGTTCAACTGCTGGTAACCAAGCTCGTGCTGTGGCAGCTTTACCGCCTTGAGTAAGATCAGTGATATGAATATCTTCTTTTAGACCGATTGAACCAAGAGCTGTGTTTGCTGAACCAGATAATGGTGCATAAATATTTCCTTTACCTTTTATATCTACCTTTGGAGGAACGCCAGCTTTAATTTCCAGAGATAAATTATCTGTAAAATTATAATTTGCCATGATACCCAGAGTATCAACACTTTGAGCTTCTAAGCCCGTACCTTCACTTTGCCAATTCGATAACCCATTTACTGTTGCAGTACCTGTAAGAATGGATGGTAATGTATCTGTAGGTAGAATTTTAATTGCATCGTATAAGAGTGGATTGGAACTTCGATCCGCCGCATTTAAGACAGATTGTTTTGATACAGAACCTACTTTAGAGCTGGTTCCTTCAGCGACACTGGTATTAATGTTGACTGGATTTGCGCTTCCTTGTGGCATTGCATGTAACCAGCCGGCAGAGACTGAAAAGCGTTTAAAACCATCACCATCTTTTAAGCTAAAATATGGAGAAGCGGCGAAAGTGACTGTTGGCAGAGCAAAAAAGGCAGCTGTCATACAAAATAATGACTTTTTCATCATAAAGGACTCCATGTCCGACATTTGTTTACTGATTTTTATTGAGCCCACCTTAGCGCGTTTTATTAAATCGATTGTTTAATAAAAATTAATAATTGTAATTTTTTTGAAATATTTGTTTATATTTGGAAAGAATTATTAATAAAAAATACAAAATAAAAAACAAAAGGCTACTCAAAGTAGCCTTTTGTTAATGTTTATTAAATTATTAGTTGAAGCGAGAAAGGTCTTCTTCAGGACGAGCTGTCAATACTTCGATACCTGTTTGAGTCACTAAAATAGTGTGTTCATATTGAGCAGAAAGTTTATGGTCTTTAGTTACAACAGTCCATTTGTCACCAAGTAATTTGGTTTGCCAAACACCAGCATTGACCATTGGTTCAATCGTAAAGGTCATACCTGCTTCTAAGCGCATACCAGTGCCAGCTTGGCCATAATGCAACACTTGAGGTTCGTCATGGAAAACGGTACCAATACCATGACCACAATATTCACGTACTACGCTAAAACGTTCTGACTCAACATATTTTTGGATAGCATGGCCAATGTCACCTAGGTATGAACCGTCTTTAACTGTTGCCATTCCACGGTACATTGCTTCTTGAGCAACTTTACATAAACGGTTTGCCAAAATAGAAGTTTCACCTCCTACGACATACATCATGTTGGTGTCGCCGTGATAACCATCTTTAATTACGGTCACATCAATGTTAAGAATATCGCCGTTTTTTAAGATTTTATTTTCAGAAGGAATACCATGACACACGACATGGTTAACCGAAGTACAAATAGAATGTTGAAAAGCAGGGCGTCCTGGAGCACCACCATAACCCACACAAGCTGGGATAGCGTGTTGTACATTTTCAATATGATTACGGCAAATCGTATCAAGTTCGAGGGTGCTTACACCGGCCTTAATATACGGCTTGATCATCTCTAGAACTTCAGCCGCCAGTCGTCCTGCAATGCGCATTTTTTCAATTTCATCTGGAGTTTTGATTAATCGACGTGGAGCTGTATAAGTACTGTTCATGATCTCTAAAAACTTTTGGTAATTTACAAGCGTCTATGGTATAAATAGCCGCCCATTTTATCAAATGCTTTTCGTGAATATCTTTTACGAAGATTTTTGATAGGTGGAGTAAAAAATCCGCACATATATCGTCACATTACTCTGGGTGCCCGTAAAAAGGTGGAGAATGCGGATATATGGAGGCCTAACCCAACTTTTAAGGTAAAGAAAATGGCAGATTACAACGTAAGCATGCGCGACCTTCTTCAAGCAGGTGCGCACTTTGGTCACCAAACTCGTTTCTGGAACCCAAAAATGCGTCAATACATTTTTGGCGCGCGCAACAAAATTCACATCATCAACCTTGAGCACACTGTTCCTGCGTTAAATGATGCTTTGAACTTCGCTAACCAATTAGCAAGCAAAAAGAATAAAGTTTTGTTCGTTGGTACAAAACGTGCTGCTTCTAACATCATCCGTGAACAAGCTCAACGCGCTGGTCAACCATATGTAGACCACCGTTGGTTAGGTGGTATGTTGACGAACTGGAAAACACTTCGCCAATCTATCAACCGTTTAAAAGATCTTCAAACTCAATCTCAAGACGGTACTTTTGCTAAGCTTACTAAACGTGAAGCTTTAGAACGTACTCGTGAGATGGAAAAACTTGAGCGTTCTTTAGGCGGCGTTAAAAACATGGGTGGTTTACCTGACGCATTATTTGTAATCGACGTTGATCACGAAGCGATTGCAATTAAAGAAGCTAAGAACTTAGGTATTCCTGTTATCGGTATCGTTGATACAAACTCTAACCCAGACAACGTTGATTACGTTATTCCTGGTAACGACGATGCGATCCGTGCAGTAACTTTATATGCTTCAGCTATGGCTGACGCAATTCTTGCTGGTAAAGAATACGCTCAATCTCAAGCGAACGCTCAAGCAAAAGGCGATGACGCTGCGAAAGACGCTTCTGAGGCTTAATGCGTTTTGACGCAGGCTTGTCATTTTTGCGACATGTAATGGTGGCAAATTAAGCGTCGAGAGTGCAAACGGCCCAGAGTTTCTTTGGGCCGTTTTTGTTGAAAAGATTTATTTTCTACCGATTTTAGGAGATCAACATGACTGCAATTACTGCAAGCATGGTAAAAGAATTACGTGACCGTACTGGTCTTGCAATGATGGAATGCAAAAAAGCATTAACAGAAGCGAACGGTGACATCGAACTTGCTATTGATAACCTTCGTAAATCTGGTCAAGCTAAAGCTGCTAAAAAAGCTGGCAACATTGCTGCTGACGGTGCAATCACTATCGTTCAAGACGGTAAGAAAGCGATCTTAGTTGAAGTAAACTGTCAAACTGACTTCGTTGCTAAAGACGAAAACTTCTCTAACTTTGCACACGCAGTTGCTGCTGCTGCTTTAGCTGCTGGCGAAACTGATGCTGCTAAAATCGCTGAATTAAAATTGGCTGATGGCCAATCAGTTGAAGAAGCTCGTATTGCGCTTGTTCAAAAAATCGGTGAAAACATCCAAGTTCGTCGCGCGAAAATCGTTGAAGGCGAAAACTTGGCTATCTACAAACATGGTTTAAAAATCGGTGTTGTAGTTTCTTACACAGGTGATGCTGACACTGGTAAAGGTATTGCAATGCACGTTGCTGCATTCAACCCAGTAGCAGTAAGCGCTGAAGCTGTTCCAGCTGACCTTATCGCTAAAGAGAAAGAAATTGCTGAAGCGAAAGCGTTAGAATCTGGTAAGCCAGCAAACATCGTTGAGAAAATGGTAACTGGTTCTGTTGAGAAATACTTAAACGAAGTTGCTCTTGACCGTCAAATGTACGTTATCGACAACGACAAAAAAGTTGCTGACGTATTAAAAGCGACTGGTACAACTGTTGCTAACTTCGTACGTTTCGAAGTTGGTGAAGGTATCGAGAAAAAAGCAGAAATGAGCTTCGCTGAAGAAGTTGCTGCTGCTCAAGCTGCTGCGAAGTAATTCGTATCACAATAAAAAAAGCCCCATTGGGGCTTTTTTTATCTCAGTTAAATTAAGGTTATCGAATGACAAATAAAAAAAATCTAAGTATTGGCGGCATTATTGTCTTATTGATTGCTGCATATTTCGGTCTAGATTCATCTGGACATAAGAAGAATCAAACATCATTACCCACTCCTGTCACTCAGCATACTGAAACGGCGCTTTCAAATGATGGTGCGGATACCATAAAAACTGCTTATGATCGTAAACAAAGTAATGTTCAAGTGCAGGGAAGTGGTCGAGTAAAAGCAATTTTAAGAGAAGATAATGATGGGACAAGACACCAGAAATTTATTCTTGTATTAAAAAATGGTCTTTCAATTTTGGTCGCACATAATATTGATTTAGCACCAAAAATTGAAGATTTACACAAAGGGGATATTGTCGAATTTAATGGTGAATATGAATATAACGAAAAAGGTGGTGTATTGCATTGGACGCATCATGATCCACAAAATCGACATGAAAATGGTTGGCTAAAACATAATGGGCGTATTTACCAATAGAAAACGGGTATACATTTCTATCTAATAGCAATTTTGTTCTATGCATCTTTTTAAAACATGCTATGTTTTTTCTAGATAAATAGATGAGATGTATATATGTACCGCGAACAGGCTGACTACTTGCATTTGCGAGAGTTGGGCGGTTTAGAACTATTAAAAGCACATTACCACCAAACGCAATTTTCAAAGCATACCCATGAAGGATATTGTATTGGTGTGATTGAAGAAGGTGCACAGTCTTTTTTTAGGACGGGACAACTACATGTAGCCCCTAAAGGCGACATTATTTTGGTGAATGCAGACGAAATTCATACAGGTTCATCTGCTGTCGAATCGGGTTGGCGTTATCGAGCAATTTATCCTACACCAGAAATGCTTGCTGAAGTGAGTCAGGATTTTTTTGAGAATGGTCGTGGCGCACCTTGGTTTCCTCAAGCAGTTATTCAGGACTTAGGTTTGTCTCAACAACTTTGCTTGTTATTTGATTTATTAGAACAAAAAGATAATTTTTTGCTGAAAGAAACCATGTATCTGTCAACATTGGCGTGTTTAATGATGCGTCATGGGAAGTCGAGACATACCTTTTGTGAGTTACCAGAGGCTTATTCGAAAATCTTAAAAGTTAAAGATTTGTTGGCAGATATGCCTGAAAAGAATTTTTCTTTGCAGGAGTTGGCTGATATGGTTGGATTAAGCGCTTGGCATTTTTTAAGACAATTTAAAAAACATGTGGGTTTGCCACCTCATGCGTGGTTGGTACAGGCACGTTTGCAAAAAGCGAGACAGTTATTAAAGCAAGGTGATCAAATTGTGATGGTTGCACAGCAATGTGGGTTTTCTGATCAAAGTCATTTTAACCGTCACTTTAAAAAGGCAATGGGCGTTACACCTACCCAGTATGTAGCAAGCCTTAATCTCTAAAAATTTATTTTCATTTCTAACCGCAATTTTGTTCAAGAGAGTTTGGGCGAAATACAAGAAGCTCTATAAATACCTAATGTTATAGATGTCTAGAGATGAATGCTCACTTAAATCAATCTGTAAGATTTTCTAAAGGCCAACCTCCGTATCTTTTTTTACGAGGGGCGGTAGATATATTGCCATTATCTATTTCGGTTATTCCGTGGGCTATTTTGGCTGGTTCAATGGCAATTCATGCAGGTTTATCATTTTATAAAGGATTAGCAATGTCAGGAATTATTTTTGCTGGCGCTGCACAATTGGTCAGTTTGAGTATGGTGATGGAAGGTGCATCATTATTAACGATCTATATCACGATTTTCTTTCTTACTGCACAGCATTTTATTTATGCATTAACTTTAAGAAATGATATTTCTATTTTGTCTTTACCTAAACGATTAAGTTTAGGCTTTTTATTAACAGATGAATTGTTTGCTTTAAGTGCTCCGAACGAAAAAAGGCATCCTCATTATTTGTTAGGGGCGGGTATATGTTTTTATTTATTCTGGGTGGTTTTTAGTTTAGCCGGAATTTTATTGGCTACGGCGATTCCAGATTTATTGTCCTACCATTTAGATTTTTCGATTATTGCTATTTTTGTGGCCATGATTATTCCTATGTGTAAGGAAAAGCCTGTCATAGCTGGAGTTTTAATAACTTGTATTACTGGCTTTTTTCTCAAATTTTTAAACTTGGAAGGAGGTATTTTAATTTCTGGTTTATTGGGAATGCTTATTGCGGTTTTTGCAGAAAATAGAACAGGAGAAAAATAATATGTCATGGCTCATGATTTTAGGATTGGCTGCTATTGTGTTTTTTAATCGTTATTATTTTTTAGAACCGAATGTAAAAGTAAAATTACCCGTATTGATGAATAAAATGCTGAATTATTCAGCGCCTTGCTTATTAACTGCTATTTGTATACCAGTAATCTTTTTTGAGGGAAATGAACTAAGAGGTATTTTTGATAATCCTTACTTATACGCGACAATATTTTGTATTGTAATTGCTTTCTATTTAAAAAAAGTTTTACCAAGTGTGCTACTCAGCCTAGCATTTTTCTATTTTATAAATTTTCTAATAAATCAGTAAATTTAAGCTGAATCTAAAAGATTCAGCTTTTTAATAAATTATTGAGTAATCAATTTGTTCTGCCGACTTTTCCACTTTGGCAACATTTTTCCAAGATACGCATCCATACACCAAACTGGACCAATCAATAGAAATTGTAAATCTTTAAAGAAAGAAGGTTTTTTACCTTCAACTTTATGTCCGTAAAATTGTCCAATCCAAGCAATGACAAAAAGAGCAATATAAAATCCCACCCCTACAGGTAAGACATAAATAAGCCAAGCCATCACAACGAGAAGTGCAGCCATTGCTACTGCAAGTACAAGATCGAGTCGAGCATAGAAAATAAGAGTCAGTACAATGAGTAAAGCAGTGAGTAAGGCGCTAAAATGGGCGATGATTCCGATAATAGAAAACAAAATAGCTGGGACGCATACCCAGTGGATTTTCTTATTCGTTGGATTTTGATGGCTTTCACTGTATTCATCAAACCATTCACCAATAGATTTCATAGACCTTTTTCTCCATGTCTAATTTTGAATCATTCTTTTTATGCCTATATTTTAGCCTGTCGTTATGTGAGTAGACAAGAAAAGTTGCAAATCTTCCTTATCGTTCATTTATGTGATCTTAAAATTTAAGGATTCATCATCTGGAAAAAGCGGGTTGGAAAAGTTAAAAGCCGAACTTAAAAAAAGCGAATTCTATTTTAGAAAAATCTGGCTATTTATTTTTGGATTTTGAAGTCAGGAAATGACCCAAAAAAGCACTTTTTTATGAAAAGCCGGAAAATAACAGAAAAATACTCAACTCAACTGCTCTTAAAAGGCGATAAATAGCCCTTTTTAGACTAAAGTGGTACTAGGGTAGCGTAATTTTTTTAAAATGGCTCTAATCGAAAAATAGAAGAAAAAAATGAGAGGTATTAAAAAGATGTGTTTTTGGGTTAAAAATTAATCAATTTTGTAATTAAAAAAAGAGTGAAAACATAAAATTTTGAGCATGATTTTTATATTGGGGGGCTAAAAATTAAAAAGCCACAAATTAAATTGTGGCTTTTTCATGAACTCTAGGAGTAATCGCTTATGAAGTAGGACCGTCTACACGTTCAATACTTACTTTAGCAGTGCCTGCATTGGTAATACCAAGGCGTTTTGCTGCACCGTATGATAAATCAAGTACACGATTTGCATGGAATGGACCACGGTCGTTTACTTTTACTACCACACTTTTACCATTATCTTTGTTTGTCACCCGGATATAACAGTTCAATGGTAGACTGCGATGAGCAGCAGTAAGTGCATTCATGTCGAATGTTTCACCACTTGCAGTTTTACGACCGTGAAATTGACGACCATACCAAGATGCCATACCAGTTTGGCTAAACTTACGAACAGTATTTGAAGCTACTGTGTTAAGTTTTTCAATCACTGAAGGCTCATCTTCAGGGATTTCAATTTTAGCTGCGATAGCTTGACGACGAATTTGATCGCCAGAACGTTCAGTGATTGAAAGACTGTTAATGTTAGAAAAACGAGAATTAAAGCTTTGAGTATCTTTACTCAATACACGTGCAGCTAAATTTGCATTTGGACCATCTACATCACTGTTTAATGATGATGACTGCATCATTTCAGCGTGCAGTGGGGCCATGCTTAAACTAGCCGTCAGTGCAAGAATGTATTTCAGCGATAACTGCATTTATATAAACTCCTGAGAACATGCTCTTTTTCTTTTAGCAAAACGCTAAAAATTGAAGTGAACATGCCTAATTATTCACTTTTGCAATTGCTTGATTGGGGTGGATAATATTCATCGCTTACGGAGAGTGTCTAGTCTTTAACGAGAAATAGTTACAAAAAGGGCAAAAACTTACAGTTTTAGATTAAAAAATAATCAAATATGTAACAAGGTATTTAAAATGTGTGTATTGTGATCGATTTAACAAAAATATTTATTGACTTTTACAAAAACCCATCAAAAAGCTAGCCTATCGGCTAGCTACTTCTGTGCCTAACAACCATACTGCAGTCGCATACATTCGGCTTTTGTTATAAGTCGTAATCACTTGAAAATTTGGATAGGTTAAATAGTAAATCGGACCGTTATAGTCTTGTAATTGAATAACATTTACCATATCTAGATCATCAATTTTAACTAAAGGGTTTAATGGTGAAATCCCTTGAGTTTTGAGCACGCCATATGGAGAGGGCTGAGTTAGGTCTTTGGCAATGATATTTTCTGGATTTGAGCCAACATAACGAGCCATGAAGCCAATCGGTTGATCGCGTTGCCATCCTTGTTTTGCTAAGTAGTTTGCGATTGAACCAATTGCATCTTCTGCAGAGTTACGAAGATCAATGTGCCCATTACCGTCAAAATCGACTCCATACTTACTGATATTGCTTGGCATAAACTGTGGGTAGCCAATTGCTCCAGCATAAGAGCCAACAATACTATTGGTTGGATAGCCTTCTTTATAGGTCCATGCAATCAGAGCAGCTAACTCATCACTGAAATAATCAGCACGGCGCGGGTAACCAAATGCTAATGTCGCGAGCGCGTCACGAGTGATGAAAGAACCTTTATTGGCTCCATATCCTGTTTCAACACCTAAAATACCTAAAATGACAGCTTGAGAGACACCAAATTGCTGTTCAGCTCGGTTAAGTGCATCTGCATATTGGTTTTTAAAGCGGACACCACGCTGAATAGTACCTTCAACCAAAAACATAGAGCGATAGTCGTACCAAGGCTTACTTTCACCTGGGCGAGTCATAATATTTATAATGTTTGGTAAATTTTTTGCACCGCTCATCGCGGCATCTACTTGTACACTGCTTAAACCATAAGTATTCATGGCTTTTTGTTTAAAATTTAAATAATTAGGATCATTTACAAAATCATTGGCCTGAGCAAAATGACTTGTGCTCACTAGACCAGTACACAAAGCGAGTACTTTTAAAGTTTTATTAACAAATTGAGACAACATATCTTTTTTAAATTCCAAATTATCGATGTGTATGAATAGACATAACTAAACCAAAAGTGGCCATTAAAGTAATAATAGCGGTACCGCCATAACTCATAAAAGGCAAAGGAACACCCACTACAGGTAAAATACCACTGACCATTCCTGCGTTTACAAATACATAAACAAAAAAAGACAAACCAAAGGCGCCAGCAACCAAGCGTCCATAATTATGAAAGCTCTGTAAACCAATTTGGAATGTTCTAAAAATAATAGCTGAATAAAGAATAACTAATATAAGTACGCCAATCAGGCCAAATTCTTCGGAGTAAGCCGCAATAATAAAGTCAGTATGACCTTCTGGTAAAAAGTGTAAATGTGACTGTGTACCTTCAAGAAAACCTTTACCAGAGAAACCACCAGAACCAATAGCTGTTTTAGATTGAATAATGTTCCAGCCTGTTCCTAATGCATCTGCTTCTGGGTCAAGTAGCGTTAGAACACGTTGACGTTGATAGTCGTGTAAAAGGAATTCCCATGCAATTGGAATAACAATAGCGGCACAGGCTGCTGCTGCGCCGATCATACGCCAAGAAAGACCACTTAAAAATAGTACGAAAATACCACTGGCTAATACGAGTAGAGATGTTCCTAAGTCAGGTTGTTCCGCAATGAGTAAAAAAGGAACACCAATTAACATTAATGATAAAACAACTTGAGAAAAGCTAGGGGGAAGTGGTTTACGTGCTAAAAACCATGAAATCATCATTGGCATGCCAATTTTCATGAACTCACTGGGTTGCACACTTCCGAAACCAGGAATATCAATCCAGCGTTTAGCCCCCATACGAACTTCACCAAAGACCATAACTCCAATTAAGGAAAATAGTGCAAATAAATAAAAGTAGGGTGAAAAAGCTTGATAAACCTTTGGAGGAATTTGAGCCAGACCAATCATGACTAAAAAGCCAATACCAAAGCTCATAGCTTGTTTACTGACTAAGCCGACATCTTGTGCAGATGCACTATATAGTACCGTTAAACCTAACAGAGCATTTAGGAATAAAAATAGGCATAACCAAGGGTCAATATGGAGTTGCTGCCAACGTGAAGGTTGCATGGCAGTACTAAGACCATCTCGAGGAGCTTGGCGTAAAAATTTATATTGTGGACTAGGAGACATGCGGCTTTAACTAGGTCAATCAGTGCTTGGCGCATGCTAACATAAACGTGATTTATGGCAATGTATATCAATATTTTGCAATAAAAAAACCTGGCGTTTGCCAGGTTTCCGATAGTCTACTTTTTATTAGTTAAAGAATAGACCATCATGATATTCAGCCATCGCTTTCAATTCAGTGCGATTTAAACTTGGAATGAGTTTATCGATCGCGATATGAACCGCTTTAGTCACAGCAGCAGCGCCAATATCGGCTGCTTTACGCTTAATCATACCTAAATCTAATGTCTTGTTAAAATCAGACATAAAGTGTCTAACCATAGCATCACCAAACTGTTTATAGAGTTCCGCTAATGCTGCTTTATTAATGTCATTACCTGCCTGAAGCTCAGCAAAATTATGCTTCAAATTAGTCACTAAGCCAGCATCTAAAGCTACGCCAACTTTATATTGACCTTGTGGATCTTTAAATAAGCTTTTTTCTGAAAATTCAACTGACTGTTTAACAACATCATTTGGTGCTTTACCGAGTAATTGCTTTAAAAGTACGGCAACTGTAGATTTGACATAACCAGCAAGTTTTTCGGCAGTATCTCTTTTTTCACTCGCTGGGAAATGTTGTACTAACTGAATCAGTACATTATCAATAATTTCTTCATTGAGTTGTAAAGCAATTTTGTCTCGAAGTGGATATAGCGGTTCGCTAGAATTTTTATTCGCAATTCCAGTCTGCATATCGTTCAATAAGCCTTCAGAAGGGGTAAAACCAAAAAACGGCATGGTGTATCCTCAAATTATTCGTTTTATTGTCGTGCCAATCGAATCGGTTTTGGCATCCATGATAGATCCGATACTCGGCAAGGATTGATATCAAGTCCACCGCGGCGAGTATAAGTTGCATAAACCATCAGCTTTTCAGGCTGCAAATTTTGCCAAACATCTGCAAAGATTTGCTCAACACACTGTTCGTGGAAACCGTTATGCTGACGGTACGAGATAATATAAGCTAATACACTACGATAACAAGGTTTTTTGCCCTTAAAACGGATAAAAACTGTACCCCAATCCGGTTGTCCCGTGACTGGGCAGTTACTTCTCAAAAGATGAGAATACAGCTCAATTTCGACTTCTTCGTCAGACTCATCTAGTTTTAAAAGCGATGCATCGGGATGTTGTTCTAAACGTTCAGGTGTTAGATCATCAATACAAATGCCTTGTGGCTTGGAAATATCGAGATCATCTACTTGAAATAACGTGAGCTCAACTTTTGCACCTGCTGCAGCCGATAAATCTTTTTCAACTGTTTCAATGAATAACGCTTTAGAATCAAACTGAGTGAAGTTAAGACTATTGAAGTAAAGTTTTAATGACTTTGATTCAATCAAATTTGGTGAAGAAGCTGGCAAGGTAATTCTACCAATAGCAACCTGCGGAATACCGTGCGAGTTTAACCAAGATATTTCAAAAACATGCCACCAATCTTTACCTTGGGTAATGCCTTCAATATGTGAATAGTTTTCACGAGATTGAGCACGTGCAATTGGAAATAACACATCGGGTTGATAGCTAGTTGGATACTGGGTTTCTTTACCCAATAAAGACTGTTCGACACTCATTCACGCATTCCTGAACCACGAGCAAGTAAATAGTAAGCAACTCCGTAAAGTACAACACAACATAATGTCACAACGATTAAAGAGAACGTAACGTTCACATCACTGTGACCTAAGATGCCGAAACGGAAAGCATTAACCATATACACAATAGGATTAATTAAAGAAAGTTTTTGCCAAAAAGGACCAAGTGCACTAATGGCATAAAACACACCACCTAAATAGGTGAGTGGAGTAAGTACAAATGTTGGAATAATAGAAATATCATCAAAAGATTTTGCATAGACTGCATTAATGAAGCCGCCTAAGGAAAATAAAACAGATGTAATTAAGACTGTATATATAGTTACGAACCAATTATGTATAAAAAGGTCAGTAAAGAACATACTCATTGCAGTAACAATGGCCCCAACTAGAACACCACGACAAATACCACCAATCACATAGCCCCATAAAATAATATGTAATGGCACAGGGCTCATAATAAGTTCTTCAATGCTTTTTTGGAATTTCACACTAAAGAAACTGGAAGAGACGTTCGCATAACTGTTGGTAATAACAGCCATCATGATCAGGCCGGGCACAATAAACTGCATATAGCTTACGCCGCCCATTTGTCCAATACGTGAGCCAACCAAATTACCAAAGATGATAAAATACAAGCTCATGGTAATCGCAGGTGGTAATAAGGTTTGTGGCCAAATGCGAAGAAATCGTCGTACTTCTTTACGAACTAAAGTCCAGAGGGCAATTTGCAGTTGGTTAAAGTTCATTTTGCCTCTCCTTCAAGATTTTTCTCAACCATTTTGACAAATAGCTCTTCGAGGCGATTTGATTTGTTGCGCATACTACGAACACGAATACCTTGTGACTCTAAAAGTTGGAATAAGTCATTTAATGTATGAGCCTTATCCATGGTTACTTCTAAAGTGCTGCTATCAATTAAGTTGAATTTCACTCCAATAATGTTTAACTGGAGTGGGGCAATCGGTTCTGCTAAATCGAAAATAAAAGATTCTTCACTCAACTGGTTTAAGAAACTTTTCATACTGGTGTCTTCTTTGATGACACCGCGGTCAATGATGGCAATTTGACGACAGAGCATTTCCGCTTCTTCTAAATAGTGTGTCGTTAAAATAATAGAAGTGCCACTTTCGTTCATTTCGGTTAGAAAATCCCACATAGAACGACGTAACTCAATATCTACGCCGGCAGTAGGTTCATCTAAAATAAGAAGTTTAGGCTCATGCATCATGGCACGGGCAATCATTAGACGGCGTTTCATACCACCAGACAGCATGCGTGCTTGTATATTGCGTTTTTCCCACAAGCCAAGTTTTTCTAAATAATGTTCGGCACGTTTTTCGGCAATCTTTTTGTGAATGCCGTAATAGCCAGCTTGAGTGACTAAAATATCGAAGGCTTTTTCAAACTGCCCAAAATTAAATTCTTGAGGGACAACGCCAAGCTGTTGTTTTGCCAAGGATGGGTGAGTGTCGAGATTGTGCCCAAAAATCTCAACTGTTCCTGAGGTCTTTTTTGTGAGGGAGCTGATAATACCAATGGTTGTTGATTTGCCGGCACCATTTGGGCCTAACAACGCATAAAATTCACCTTCAGGCACAGTGAGGTTAATACCTTTTAACGCCTGAAAACCATTACGATATGTTTTGGACAAATCTTTTAATACCAAAGCATCAGTCATGAAATTCTCACATTATGAAAGAGGGGTATATTTTGAGCGATAATGATTAATAAACCAAGTAAAATAGTCGGAATTTTCTGAAATTGGAATAAATTTATGAAGTTATTATATATAAATTGGTGCGCCCGGCGGGGATCGAACCCACGACCCCAGGCTTCGGAAACCTGTACTCTATCCAACTGAGCTACGAGCGCACATGTGTGGGGCACATCATAGGAAAAAAACACCGGTAGGTAAAGCACGAAATACATACCAAGTGAGTTTAATGCTTATTTAAACAGCAGCTTGTTCTATTTTTAGATGCGTTGTTGAATAAGCTGAATTGAATAGTTAATAGATTGAAGTGTCTTTGCTAGCTCATGAGGTGGAATACGTGACTCTTGTAAGTGAGTAATCCATTGCATTTGACACATTTTAAGTTCTTGAAGTGTTTTGATTTGCTCTATTTTTTGAATAAGGGGTTTTGCCATAAGGCCACAGAACTGACCTAAGCTTTGTTTCATTAATAATTGTATTTCTTCAAAAGACAGTTGCTGAACTGGAATAGATGGCTGGTCATTTTCTATATTTGAAGAAGTTACAGACGTTGATTGGGGAACCTGAATCTCTCCAACTAAATCGTTACTTTTATTCTCATCAATATTTTTCGGATGTACTTCATTTGATGGTATAGATGACTCTTGCATAGATATTTGCTCGGTCAACTCTGAGTAACTTTCGTTAGAAGTAGCAATGAGTTTTAAATCAATCAGTTGTTGAATCAGCTCTGGAGGAGCAATACGCTTTTTAAACTCACTATTAAGGCTTTGAAAATCTTCATGATCAATGAGTAGAAGTAAACGTCTTTGTTTTGCATTTAACGTAATATTACGTTGTTGAAGCGCAACTCTTCCCAAATTGGTTCGATAAAAACCAGACATTGTATTTCCCCAATATAAAAATGAAGCAGACTGTTTAATTTTTATCAAACAGTACTGTTCTTAATAAAATATAAATGGGGTTAAAGATAAAACTCAAAAATGACAATATGATGAAGAATTTATGAATATCATCTATTTAAGTTAAGTCTTTAAAATGCACTTTCTAATGCCTTACGTAAATAGGCATCAAGTTCGTCTTGACGTAGAAGCCATTGAATATAATCTTTTGGCAGTTCAGCAATTGCTGTACCTTTATGCTTACCAAAGTTAATAGTCGTGGGGATACGGGCTTCTTCAGAAACTTGGTAAAGCTCTTCAATATCTTGAATATTTAAATGATAGATAATATGCATCAAAATATTGGCAGTTAAAATAATATCGGCATCGGCACGGTGTGCACCTTTGAGTAATTCTCGTGCTTTACTGCTGCCTTGAGAAATCATATAAATGAGTGCAGAAATATTATGAGCTTCTGCATCTGGCCAAGCTTTGCGTGCTAAAGCTAAAGTACAAATTGGTTTTATATGAGATACATCAACGCCACAACGAGCAATAGCTGCAATATCATAATCAATGTTGTGACCAATAATATAAGTTGTGCTATCAGGTAATTTAAATGTTTTATAGTGAGGCTGGTTTTCTAGGTCAGACTCCAAGATGTGATGCACCGCCATCGCAGCATAAGAGATCGGCGTTCCAACCTGATAGAGCTGATCAAATAATTTGCTTTTATCTAAAGTCAGTTTACCTGCATTAAGTTCAATGGGAGCGTATGCAATTTCAATAGGCAAACCATTTAGTGTATGAGTTTCTGTATCTAAAATAATGGCTTGCATCTTTTGAACCTTTAAACAATCACAAGTAACCGTCAATGTTAACAGTTGACTAGCGACTTTAAAACATAGAATAAGGTTAGATATAGCTATGAAATTTAATTTATGTTGAAAAGTAGAAAATCTCGCTACTTATTTTGATTAAATATCACTTGCGAAAAGTGAAGATTAGGCGTAATTGTTTGTAAGACATTTAAAATGTTCATTAAAAACTAAAGCACAACAAAAATCGAATTTAAGGGAAGATATACCAATGAAAATGAAACTGTTCATGACCAGTGTTCTTAGCACAAGTTTATTGTTGACGGCATGTGGTGGTGGAAGTAGTGATGACAGTCCAGCAACTACTGATCCATCTGGTACACCAGCCAATAATATTCAAAATCCAGTGGTTAAAGTCGATGCTTACACAAGTACTAACTTAGGGGCGGTTGCTGCTGAAAGTAGTATTTTGACTTATAAAATGTTAGGCCAAAGTGGACAAGAGGTTCAGGCAACAAGTTTAGTATTTACACCGACGACACCACCACCAGCAGGCGGTTGGCCAATTGTGGTTTGGGCTCATGGTACGACAGGGGTTGCAGATGCATGCGCACCAAGTAAATCGGCATTAACAGATAGTACTAAAGATTTAATTAGTAAACTTCTTGCGGCGGGTTATGTCGTTGTCGCACCTGATTATGAGGGTTTAGGAACCCCAGGTATACATCCATTCTTAAATGTTAAAAGTGAAGCTTATTCAATTACTGACGCCGTGGTTGCAACACGCAATTATTTATCTCAGCGTAATTTATTGACTTCGAATAAATGGGTCACTGTAGGTCACTCTCAGGGTGGGCATGCTGCATTGGGTGCTGCACAATATGCAAGTCGTGCACAGCTAAACTATAAAGGTACAGTAGCAGTAGCACCAGCTTCAAATCTAGGATTTATTTTAATTGCAGGTGAACAAGCCGTTGCCAATGCAACTTTGGATAAAAAGATCCCAATGTATGCACAGCTTGATACATATACTGCTTTAGTTACAGCTGGCATTCGAAATACACAACCAAGCTTTGATTATTCGCAGGTATTTACTTCACAAACCGCAAGTACTGCACAGCAGGCGGAAACAATTTGTGCAGGGCCATTGGGTCAAGCCTTTGGTGCAGGTATGACTAAGTATGCTACAGAGCATAATGGAACACTGGATGGATATACGCGTACTCAACCTAATTTTATGGCAGTACCTTTAGTTAAAACATTCTTAGATAAAGATTCTCAACCTTTACAGGCAAAAGTCACTACCCCGATTATTATTTATCAGGGCTTAGCAGATACAACAGTTCCGAAAGTAGCGACTGATATTTTGATATCTAATGCCACTGTGGTAGGTACAAAAATTAATAGCTATGTGACGGGTAACTGGGATCACGATTCAGCAATGAGTAGTAATGTAGATAACATTGTTGGAAATGTACAAAACCTATTGTCAGCTCAATAAGGGTAATGATATTTAAAGTTTTTTTGTTGCTATAAAAAGCTAAATTTAACTTTAGAAAATTATTAAATAAATGCTTTTTAAGTGTTTATAAATTATTTTAGATTTGATGGCTCATTTTTTATAAAAATTGAGCCATTTTTATTTAAAACTGAGCTAACTTGATTCTGTTTAATTATAAAGTTCATGCTACAATATGCCGCAATCTTAGCACGGCTTAAAAGCCCTAATTTATAGGACCCCCGCTAATGTTTGCCAATATTTCCATTTCTGAATTTGATCCAGAATTAGCTCAAGCTATTGCTTCTGAAGATGAGCGTCAAGAAGCACATATCGAGTTAATTGCATCTGAAAACTATTGCTCTCCTGCTGTGATGGAAGCGCAAGGATCAAAACTTACGAACAAATACGCAGAAGGTTATCCAGGCAAACGCTATTATGGCGGTTGCGAGTATGTAGATGTTATTGAGCAAATGGCGATCGACCGTGCTAAAGAACTTTTTGGTGCTGATTACGCAAACGTTCAACCACATGCTGGTTCACAAGCTAACTCTGCTGTTTATTTAGCACTTCTTAACCCAGGCGACACAGTTTTGGGTATGAGCTTGGCTCACGGTGGTCACTTGACTCACGGTGCAAAAGTAAGCTTCTCTGGTAAAACTTATAACGCTGTTCAGTATGGTTTAAACTCTGAAACTGGCGAGATCGATTACGAAGAAGTTGAACGTTTAGCGTTAGAGCACAAGCCACGAATGATCGTTGCTGGTTTCTCTGCTTATAGCCGTGTTGTAGATTGGCAACGTTTCCGTGACATCGCGGACAAAGTTGGCGCTTACCTTTTTGTTGATATGGCTCACGTTGCAGGTCTTGTTGCTGCTGGCGTATATCCAAACCCAGTTCAAATTGCTGACGTAACTACAACGACGACTCACAAAACACTTCGTGGTCCACGTTCTGGTTTAATCCTTGCGAAAGCGAATGAAGAAATCGAGAAAAAACTTCAATCAGCTGTATTCCCTGGTAACCAAGGTGGTCCATTAATGCATGCGATTGCTGCTAAAGCAATCTGCTTCAAAGAAGCAATGTCTGATGACTTTAAAGCTTACCAACAACAAGTTGTGAAAAATGCTCAAGCAATGGCTGAAGTATTAATCGCACGTGGTTATGATGTTGTTTCTGGCGGTACAGACAACCACTTATTCTTGTTATCTTTAATCAAACAAGACGTAACTGGTAAAGATGCTGACGCTTGGTTAGGTGCTGCTCACATTACTGTGAACAAAAACTCAGTTCCAAATGACCCACGTTCTCCATTTGTAACTTCTGGTATCCGTATTGGTACTCCAGCAGTAACAACTCGTGGTTTTGGTGAAGTTGAAGTTCGTGAACTTGCTGGTTGGATCGCTGACGTGATTGACAGCAAAGGTGACGAAAAAGTTATTGCTGATGTAAAAGCGAAAGTTGAAGCTGTTTGTGCAAAATTCCCTGTATATGCAAAATAATTTGTGTGTATAAAAAAAGCGCCGTAAGGCGCTTTTTTTATATCAGTTATTCCAACCCCCACCTAAAGCACGGATTAAGTTTACACTAGCAATGATTTGGCCACCTTTAAGCTGAGCTGCCAATTGTTCTTGCTGCAAAATAGTCCGGTCGGAGTCAATCACATCAAGATAGCTAATCGCACCTTCTCGATAGCGTAGATGAGACAGTTGATTTGCATGGCGAGACGATGAGAGTGCTTGGTTTTGAGCTTGAATTTGCTGATCAAGAATACGTTGATCGGACAAACCATTTTCAACTTCACGAAAGGCGTTTAGTACAGTTTGTCTATAGTTGGCAACACTTTCTTCATAAGCTGCTCGTGCTTGAGCAACACCTGCTTTATGTTGTCCGCCATCAAATAATGGTAAAGATAAAATAGTACCTGCGACTGGACCAAGCAAGAAGGTACGGCTCGACCATTTACCTAACTCGCTTAAACTTGAAGATTCATAACCTAAGGCACCCGTTAGATTAACTTTCGGGAAAAAAGCTGCACGGGCAATTCCAATACGTGCATTATCTGCTGCCATAGCACGTTCAGCAGCAGCAATGTCAGGTCGCCTTTCAAGTAAAATCGATGGTAATCCTGCTGGAAGACGAAGACTATTTGTAGTTAAAGGTTGGACAGCTAAGCTAAAGTCAGCTGGTGTTTTGCCTAACAATACTGCAAGTGCATGTTCAGCATTGGCTCTGTTACGAGCAATGCTCAGTGCATTGGTTTGAGCTGTAGCAAGTTCAGTTTGTGCACGAGAAACATCTAATTCACTGACTAAGCCATTTTTAAATCGGGTTTGAACGAGATCTCGTGTCTCACCAAGTAATTTAATAGTACGATTATAAATTGCTTGTTCAGCATCAAGCTGGCGAATGAGAAAATAACCTTGTGCAACATCGGCCTGTAACGCTAAAAGTGCCGACTGATATAACGCTTCTTGCTGTTGTAGATCCGCTGTTGCTGCATTGACACTACTAGCGATACGACCAAATAAATCGAGCTCATATGAAACATTTGCTTGAGCGCGCCATAAGGTTTGTGCAGATGTATGAGCATTGTCATCTAACCCCAATGAAGCAGGAGAGGTTTTTTGACGAGTTGGGCCAAAGCCAGCACCAATACTTGGCAAACGTTCAGCTTGTGCTGCCGAACGTATTGCGCGTGAAGCCTGAATATTAGCTGCCACCGCTTTAAGATTTTGGTTGCCGGCAATCGCTTGTTGTTCTACCTCATTCAATTGAGCATCATTAAAAACACGCCACCATTCACCTCGAACTTGCTGATCGGCAGGCTGGGCAATTTTCCAATTATTGTCTTCAAGTTTAGGGTCTGACTCTTTGAATTTGACAGGAACTATGACTTTTGCAGGTTGATATTCCGGAGCCAAAGAGCAGCCTGCAAGAAGCAGGCTCCCCATGAGTGAGGACAATAACAAGCTTTGTTTTGCTGTAGTCATTAAATGTCCTCCTTAATGATCGTGTGGGTTGGCTAATGGTGCTTCATGAACTGCTGCTGAATGCAATTTATGTTTGCTATTCAATGTACGAATCAGGACATAAAAGGCAGGGGTCAGGAATAAACCAAAGAAAGTTACCCCGATCATTCCGAAGAACACTGCAACACCCATGGCATGACGCATTTCAGAACCTGCGCCAGTTGAAGTAACCAGTGGGACTACACCCATAATGAATGCAATAGATGTCATTAAAATTGGACGTAAACGAAGACGACTTGCTTCAACTGCTGCTTTAAAAGCAGTTGCTCCTTGCATTTCGAGTTCCCGCGCAAATTCAACAATCAAAATGGCATTTTTACAGGCCAGCCCAACCAGTACCATCAGACCGATTTGGGTAAAGATGTTGTTATCTCCACTGGTGAGCCAAACACCAGTCAGAGCCGCCAAAATTCCCATCGGTACAATTAAGATGACTGCTAATGGTAAGGTTAGACTTTCATATTGAGCAGCTAAAACTAAGAACACCAGTAATACGCTAATTGGGAATACCCAGAGTCCTGCATTACCAGCCAAGATTTTTTGGTAAGTTAAATCTGTCCACTCAAACTTGATACCACGCGGCAAAGTTTGTGCAGCAATACGTTCAACCGCAGCTTCTGCTTGGCTAGATGAATAACCCGGCGCAGGACCGCCATTAATATCTGCTGCGGTATAACCGTTATAACGCACCACCATTTCAGGGCCATAGGTTTGAGTTACATTCACCAATGAAGATAATGGCACCATTTGTCCGGCACTATTACGGGTTTTAAGCTGCAAAATATCTTCAGGGTTGGCACGGAAAGGTGCATCTGCCTGTGCTCGAACCTGATAAACACGTCCAAAGCGGTTAAAGTCGTTAACGTACTGAGAACCTAAATAAATCTGCATGGTGTTGAAAACATCTGTCACGGCAACACCTTGTTGCTTAGCTTTCACGCGGTCCAAATCTACGTTGAGTTGAGGCACGTTAATTTGATAACTTGAGAACATTGGACCAAGTTCAGGAGCTGATTGTGCTGCTTTCATAAAGTTTTGAGCAGCATCATTCAAGGCTGAATAGCCTAAGGCACCTCGGTCTTCAAGTTGAAGTTTAAAGCCGCCCATAGTCCCTAAGCCCATCACAGGTGGTGGTGGGAAAACCGCAATATAAGCATCTTGAATAGCTGAGTATTTCTGGTTTAAGGCACCTGCAATAGCATTTGCAGATAAGTCTTTGGCCTTACGTTCATCGAATGGCTTTAAGGTCACAAAGACAATACCGGCACTTGAGCTATTGGTGAAACCGTTAATTGAGAGACCAGGGAAGGCAACCGCGCTTTCTACACCAGGTTGTTTAAGTGCCGTATCACTCATTTTACGAATGACAGCTTCGGTACGATCTAATGATGCGCCGTTTGGTAGCTGCGCAAAACTAATCAAATATTGTTTATCTTGAGCGGGAACAAAGCCACCCGGAACAATATAAGAAATACCAACAGTTAAACCTAAAAGTGCTGCATAGACACCCATTGCCGATGCTTTATGGGAGATAACACGACTTACGCCTTTACCATAGTTGTCTGATGCACGGGTAAATACGCGGTTAAACAGCGCAAAGAAACGTCCAAATACACGATTCATAAGGCGTGTTAATGCATCAGGTTTCGCATCATGTCCTTTTAGTAGCATGGCAGCTAAGGCAGGAGATAGCGTAAGGGAGTTAAATGCCGAAATAACCGTTGAAATGGCAATGGTCATGGCAAATTGTTTATAAAATTGCCCTGTTAAGCCTGTCATAAAGGCAAGAGGTACGAAAACGGCAACCAGCGTTAAGGCAATGGCAATAATCGGTCCGCTTACTTCTCGCATGGCACGATAAGTTGCTTCCCTTGGGTTTAGGCCTGCTTCAATATTCCTCTCTACGTTTTCGACGACGACAATCGCGTCATCGACCACAATCCCGATGGCAAGTACCATCCCGAACAGTGAAAGAGCATTGATCGAGTAACCAAAAGCAAGCATGAGCGCGAATGTACCAATAATTGAAACTGGTACGGCAAGTAATGGAATGATTGAAGCACGCCATGTTTGTAAGAATAAAATAACGACCACAACAACCAGTGCAATTGCTTCAAGTAAGGTATGAACGACTGCTTTAATACTGGCACGTACGAATTGAGTCGGATCGTACACAATGTCGTATTTAATTGAAGATGGGAAATCTTTTGAAAGTTCTTTCATTGTGCTACGCACTTGATCAGAAACTTGCAAAGCATTCGCGCCCGGTGCTTGGAAAATTGGAATGGCGACCGCTTGTTTGTTATCAAGTAATGAACGCAAGCCATATTGTGAAGCTGCAAGTTCAACGCGTGCAACATCACCCAATCGAGTGACCGCACCATCAGGAGCAGTTTTTAAAATGATATCTGCGAATTCTTGCTCAGTGGTTAAACGACCTTGAGCGTTTACCGAAAGTTGTAAAGGGGAATTACTTGGTGATGCACCAATGGTTCCTGCTGCAACTTGAATGTTTTGTTCGCGGATTGCACTGACAATTTCAGTGGCTGTGAGATTACGTTGCGCTACTTTCTGTGGGTCGAGCCACACACGCATCGCGTAGTCACCAGAACCAAATAAACCGACTTCACCTACACCTTGTAAGCGTGCCAAACGGTCTTTTACGTTTAGCACCGCGTAGTTACGTAAGTAAGTCATGTCATAGCGATTATCTGGTGAGGTCAGATGCACAACCATGGTTAAAGTCGGTGAGCTTTTTAAAGTAGTAACGCCTAAACGCTGTACGTCTTCAGGTAAACGAGGCAGGGCTTGAGATACACGGTTTTGAACCAATTGCTGTGCTTTATCTGGGTCGATACCGAGCTTAAAATTCACCGTAATGGTTAAATTACCGTCGCTGTTTGCCTGAGATTGCATATACAGCATGTCTTCAACGCCGTTAATTGATTCTTCAAGCGGAGAAGCAACAGTTTCAGCAATGACTTTTGGGTTTGCACCCGGATATTGAGCACGTACCACCACAGAGGGTGGAACAACTTCCGGATATTCTGAAATCGGTAATTTAAATACCGACAGTAAACCGGCAAGTAAAATCAGTACTGATAACACACCAGCAAAGATCGGCCGATCAATAAAAAATTTAGAGATATTCATATGTGATTAACCTTTTGCCGGAGTTGAAGTTTTTTCTGTTGGCTGAGGTTGAGGAGTAGTGCTGCTCGCAGTGATTTGTGCGTTTGGCATAGGTACAAGATGAGGTGTAACAGGGTCACCTGGACGAATCCGCTGTAAACCATTTACCACAATACGATCACCCGCTTGTAATCCGCTATTTACGATTTGCAAGCCATCTTGTTGTGCACCGAGTTTTACCTCACGGTAAGCAGTTTGATTTTTAGCGTCGACGACTACAACAAAACGTTTATCTTGATCGACACTAATTGCAGTTGGGCTAATCAGAATTGCTGAACGAGGTTGACCTCCACCTAAACGGATTCGTGCATATAAGCCTGGTAATAAAACTCCGTTAGGATTATCAAAAGTTGCGCGCACGCGAATCGTACCTGAGGTCGTATTCAGGTTGTTATCAATGGAGTTGATAGTTCCTTCACGAGAGAAACCTGTTTCATTGGCAAGCCCCATATAGACAGGAGCTTGTGCTGAATTACGTTGATTACTGATGTATTTGAGATAAGTTTGTTCATCAACGTCGAAAGAGGCGTAAAGGCGAGATACAGACACCAAGCTTGTTAAGACCTGTGCGCCATTACCTGCAGACACCACATTACCAACGGTTACTTCGGCACGGGAAATTCGGCCGCTGACTGGTGCAGTAATACGAGTGTACTCAAGATTTAAACGTGCAGACTGAACAGCGGCTTTAGCAGCTTGTAGGTTGGCATTCGCTGAACGTGCATCATTTTCAGCTAGATCCAGCTCTTGGCGTGATACAGCATTACTCTGAATTAAACGTTGAATACGAGAAAGGTTAGATCCCGTATAAGTGACTTGTGCCTCAGCCGAAGCAAGTTGAGCTTGAGCACGATTCAGTTCTGCTTGGAAAGGACGTGGGTCGATTGTAAAAAGTAAATCGCCTTTTTTTACAAGACTGCCATCTTTGAAGTGTACGGAAATGAGTTTACCTGAAACCTGTGGCCGAATATCGACTTGATCAATCGCTTCTAAACGACCGGAATATTCTTGCCAATCGGTAATCGTTTTGCTGATGACATTAGAAATATCAACTGTTGCAGCTTGTTGGGCACTGGTCGGTGCAGCTTTTGCATCGGCATTTTCATGTAAAAACATAAAACTACCCCCTGTAGCCAAAATGGCGACAAAGATGGCAGACAGTGCGAACTGTTTGCGGGAAAATGACATGAGGTGCTCCTAGTTATTTGGATACCTGTTTTCAGACTTTTAGTTGTGGTCCGTATGGGAGAAACAGGGTTTATGGGATGGACGGAGCATAAAAGTTTGTCAATCACGAATAAATATATTAAATTCGATAACACTATTCGTATTTTTATAACAATTGATGTGTTTGATTAAATAAATGCATTGATAGGAGCGTGCGTGTGGATCTATTTCATGCGATGAAAGTATTTAATAAAGTTGTCGAAACAAATAGTTTCAGTTTAGCGGCTGACAGTTTAGGACTACCGCGTGCTTCTGTGACGACAACTATTCAAGGTTTAGAAAAACATTTACAAGTTCGTTTATTGAACCGAACCACTCGTAAACTGAGTTTGACACCAGATGGCGCAGTTTATTATGAAAGGACTGCACGAATTTTAGCCGACGTAGAAGATGTAGAATCGAATTTCCATGATTCTGAACGTGGACCACGAGGTCGACTGCGCATTGATGTTAAAGCGTCAATCGGACGACTCATCCTTATTCCAATGCTTTGTGATTTTCATGCTAAGTACCCCGATATTGATTTGGTGATTGGAATGAGTGATCGTCCCGTCGATTTGGTTCAAGATGCAGTGGACTGTGTTATTCGTATTGGTCAATTGAAAGATTCAAGTTTAGTTGCACGTCGTATCGGAACAATTCAGTGTGTCACTGTTGCTGCGCCTCGTTATTTGATGGAACATGGCGAACCAAAAACCATTGAAGATTTACAAAAACATCAAGTCGTGCATTATTTTAATAGTCGTACTGGACGCAATATTGACTGGGATTTTATGGTGGATGGCGAGATTCATAGCGTTGGTGTGAAAGGGCGTGTTTCTGTCAATGATAGCGATTCATATATTGATTTGGCAGTGCAAGGTTTTGGCTTAATTCAATGTCCATATTATATGGCGGCAAAACATTTAGAATCTGGTGCGCTTAGAGAGGTATTGACTGAATGGTTACCTGCACCGATGCCAATATCAGTCGTTTATCTACAAAACCGTCATTTATCGCCTAAAGTTCGTGTATTTGTAGACTGGGTAGCTGAATTATTTGCAAGTTGTCCATTGTTGAGTGGTTGTTCAATGTCATGGGATTCGAAATGTGAATTTGCCAGCGCTAAAGAAAATAACCATGAATATACCATTCGGACTCTAGTTGAAAATGAAAATATGGCAGAAGCCTATACACTCAAAAACTAATTTAAAATTTGAGTGATTTTTCAACATTTAGATAGTTAATCCAATCCATTGTTTAGACATATTCATAAATCCTTAATTTACTGGTATAGAAATTGCAATTATTTCGGCAGAAGAGTAATTTAGAAATTGCTCAAGTTTTTATCACCTTATTTGGATTTTAAGGAGAAGCTTCAAGATGGCAAGCTTTATGAAAAAAATGTTCGTTTCAACAACCTTAGTTTTGGCTGCTGTTGCAACGAATGTTCAAGCAAAGGATTGGAAGGTGATTCGTTTTGGTACTGAGTCGTCTTATGCTCCATTTGAATATAAAACACCAGATGGCAAGTTAACTGGTTTTGATGTTGATTTAGGTAATGCCATTTGTGCAAAGCTTAAAGCCAAATGTGTTTGGGTTGAAAACTCTTTTGACGGTATGATTCCCGCACTTAAAGCGAAAAAATTTGATGGCATTCTTTCATCAATGACCGTTACTGATGAACGTGCGAAACAAATTTTATTTAGTAGCAAAATCTACAATACGCCAACGCGTATGGTTGCAAAAAAAGGCTCACCGTTATTGCCAACGCCTACTTCATTGAAAGGTAAGCGTGTGGGGGTACAACAGGGCACAATTCAAGAAACATATGCTAAAACCTATTGGGCTCCAAAAGGTGTGAGTGTTGTTCCTTATCCAACTCAAGACTTGATTTACCAAGATATGATGTCTGGTCGTTTGGATGCAACGTTACAAGATGCAATCATGGTTGATGGCGCTTTCTTAAAACAACCGAAAGGCAAAAACTTCGCTTTTGCTGGTGGCAATGTGGTTGATGTGAAAACATTGGGCGTAGGTGCGGCTATTGGTTTACGCAAAGAAGATGCAGATTTGAAAGCAAATATTGACAAAGCTTTGGCTGCAATCATTGCTGATGGAACATACAAGAAACTCGAGAAAAAATACTTCTCTTTTAGCATTTACTAATGATGTGAAAAATGTCGGCTAAGTGCCGACATTTTTAAATCTATTCTCATCTCATCAATATTAGATATTGTTTTTAAGGAGAAGATGAGTCATGTCTTTTTCTGGCTATGGGCCACTCCTTCTCAGCGGAACATGGATGACCATACAGCTTGCGCTGTTGTCACTCTTGCTTTCTGTCATTATTGGCTTAATTGGTGCGAGTTCAAAACTCTCTAATATTAAAGCTTTACGTTATATTGCGACCGCCTATACAACGCTCATTCGTAGTGTGCCTGACTTAGTGATTATGCTGCTTTTATTTTATAGCTTGCAGTTGGGTCTAAACCAAATTACTGAAGCACTGCAAATGGATCAGATTGATATCAACCCATTTGTGGCTGGTGTGATTACCTTAGCGTTCATTTATGGTGCATATTTTACCGAGACCTTTCGTGGTGCATTTCAATCGGTTCCAACGGGACAAATTGAAGCAGCAATGGCCTATGGGATGACGCCCTGGCAGGTTTTTCGACGTGTTTTATTCCCTCAAATGATGCGTTTTGCATTGCCTGGTATTGGTAACAACTGGCAAGTTTTGATTAAAGCGACCGCACTGGTTTCCATTATTGGCCTAACTGACATTGTAAAAATTACGCAAGATGCAGGTAGAAGTACCATGCAATTGTTCTTTTTCAGCATCGTCGCTGCTGCGATTTATTTGGCAATTACCACCGTGTCAAACCTGATTTTAATGTGGCTTGAACGTCGTTATTCTGCTGGTGTAAGGAAGGGGCAATTATGATTGAAATCCTTCAACAATATTGGAAGGCATACCTTTGGACCGATGGCCTACAAATGACTGGTGTCGCGATGACTGCTTGGTTATTGGTGCTTTCAATCGGTATTGGGTTTGTGCTTGCCGTGCCTTTATCACTCGCACGAGTATCAGAAAATAACTGGTTACGTGGCCCAGTTTGGCTGTTTACTTATGTGTTTCGTGGAACACCACTGTACATCCAATTGTTAATTATTTACTCGGGCATTTATAGCTTTGATTATGTCCATGAACACCAAGCACTCGATGCATTCTTTCGAGAGGGCATAAATTGCACCATTTTGGCATTTGCGCTCAATACTGGTGCATATACGACTGAAATCTTCGCTGGAGCGATTCGTTCTATTCCACATGGTGAGATTGAAGCTGCTCAAGCTTTCGGTATGTCAAAATGGAAACTCTACACACGGATTATCATTCCATCGATGTTGCGCCGTGCTTTACCGTTTTACGGCAATGAAGTCATTTTAATGTTGCATGCGACAACCATTGCATTTACTGCAACAGTTCCCGATATTTTAAAGATTGCGCGTGATGTGAATGCCGCAACCTATGACACTTTCAATGCTTTTGGAATTGCCGCGGTGTTGTATGCAGTGTTGGCATTTATTTTGATTTGGATATTCCGTAAGTTGGAAAAACGTTGGTTGGCATTTTTAAAGCCATCGAATCATTAGGAGACATAAATGGAACACGTTGCAAAACTAGTGATTCGTGATTTACACAAAACATTTGGCGATTATGAAGTACTTAAGGGGATATCACTTGATGCAAATGCTGGTGATGTAATTAGTATCATCGGTTCATCTGGTTCGGGTAAAAGTACCTTGCTGCGTTGTATTAACTTTTTAGAACAACCGAGCAATGGCACCATTAAACTCAATGGTGAAAAACTACGCACAATCTTTGATAAAAAAGGCAATTTAAAAGTTGTTGATCCAAAACAGCTACAAAAAATGCGTACTCAGCTCATGATGGTGTTTCAACACTTTAATTTATGGTCTCACATGACCGTGCTTGAAAATGTCATTGAAGGGCCAATTCATGTGCTTGGGGTGAAGCGGGCTGAAGCCGAAGAGCGTGCAAGAAAATATCTGCGTAAAGTTGGATTGCCTGAAAGTGTTGAAAGCAAATATCCAGCATTTTTATCTGGTGGGCAACAACAACGTGTAGCGATTGCTCGTGCTTTGGCAATGGAACCGGAAGTGATGCTATTTGATGAACCAACCAGTGCACTTGATCCGGAGTTGGTGGGTGAAGTGCTCAAGGTTATGCAGAGTTTGGCTGAAGAAGGCCGTACCATGATTGTGGTGACACATGAAATGGGCTTTGCACGTCATGTGTCTAATCAAGTGATTTTCTTACATCAAGGGAAAATTGAGGAACAGGGCCATCCTGATGAAGTACTCAACAATCCGAAAAGTGAGCGTTTAAAACAATTTTTGACGGGCAGTTTAAAATAAGCTGTTCATACCGAGTAAGGTGAAATTTTTTTAAAAAGAATTCGCATCTTACTCGGTTGCTTTTTAATTATATTTTATAGATGAGTATTTTTAGAAAACACATTAATAATGATAATACCTGCAATCATTAAAGTAAGACCAATACAGGCCGCCAAGTCTAAATGCTGTTTGTAAAATATCCAGCCAATTGCAGAAATTAAAATAATACCCGCGCCCGACCAAATGGCGTATGCAATTCCAATTGGGATTGTTTTTAGCGTCAGGGACAATAAATAAAAAGCAATCGCATAGCCCACAACTGTAACGATGGATGGAATGGGAACAGTAAAACCTTGAGATGCTTTTAAAGCTGAAGTTGCAATGACTTCACAAGCAATCGCAATTGCTAAATAAAGATAAGACATGGGGAAGTGCGCCAGAATGAGTTTTAATCAATCTATATGAAATGTTGAAATGGTTTGCCAGTTTTAACGATTGTGCAATTTTTTGGGTACAAAATTACCAGTAAACCAAACTGAACTGATAAATTGATTTTATCACTAGCCAATTGTTCTCAGCTATTTATTCATTTATTTAATTATTGATCTGTATAGTCACTCAAGAGGATCAGCAATTTTAGCTTGATCCTCTATAGACTTTTTAAGAAATAGATTAGCTGAGTATATTTAAACTTTTAAATTTCTCTAAAAGTTGCTCTTTATTTTCAATATGTACAGGGTCTGGTTTTATGCAATCGATTGGACAAACCGCCTTACATGTAGGCGCATCGTAAAAGCCTACACACTCGGTACAACGAAGTGGATCAATTTCATAAACTTTGTTCCCTTCAAAAATAGCTGTATTGGGGCATTCCGGTAAGCACATATCACAGTTAATACAGTCACTCGTAATCAAAAGTGCCATGTTTAACTCGCTGAATAAGCCAATGTAGAGGCAGTAATACTTTCTTTGGCATGCGGCAAATTGCGTACAAGTAGGGCATAACTGATATCAACATCTTGTGGGAGTGGAATCTCAACAAAATGCCCCGAACCTTTAGCATCTGTAATTGGGTTACCTTTTAAATCACGCATTTCGGTTAAGGTAAAGGTGATATTGCCTTGAGGTGTCATGAGTTCTAGAGAGTCGCCAACTACAAAACGGTTTTTAACTTCAATGCGAATATAATCGCCGTGACGTTCTAAAACTTCACCACAAAATTGTTGATAGTCAAAATGTGATGATCCGTCAGCATAGTTTTGATATTCGCTATGAACATGACGTCTTAAAAAACCTTCGGTATAACCGCGATTTGCCAACCCTTCGAGCTGAGTCATTAAGCTTGGGTCAAATGGTTTACCTATTAAAGCATCATCAATAGCTTTTCGATAAATTTGAGCAGTACGGGCACAATAAAAATAGGATTTAGTACGGCCTTCAATTTTCAGTGAGGCGATGCCCATTTTGGTTAAACGGTCTACATGCTGTACCGCACGTAAATCTTTGGAGTTCATAAAATAGGTGCCGTGTTCATCTTCTTCAGCAGCAAACATTTCTTCATCATTACGTTGTACCAGCAACGTTTGAGCGGAGGTTGTTTCTGATTGTTTCGATGAGCAGCAAGATTTTTCTGAGGTGTTGAGCTGAGTGACTGGAATCACATCGCCGTTCACATCTTCTTGAGCTTCATGCAACTTATAGTCCCAACGGCAAGCATTGGTACAAGCACCTTGGTTGGCATCACGCTTGTTCATATAACCAGAAAGTAGGCAACGGCCTGAATAGGCCATGCATAGAGCACCATGTACAAAAACTTCGAGTTCAATATCGGGTACGTATTGCTGGATTTCTTCTATTTCTTCTAAAGATAACTCACGCGATAAAATCACACGGCTTAGACCATAATCTTTCCAAAATTTAACAGTGGCCCAGTTAATGGCGTTGGCTTGAACAGATAGATGAATTTGTACATCAGGAAAATGCTCTCTCACCATCATAATTAAACCCGGATCAGACATAATAAGTGCATCTGGCTGCATCGCTACAATCGGTTCAAGGTCACGAATAAAGTTCTTTAATTTGCTGTTATGAGGCTGAATATTCACCACAACATAAAACTTTTTACCTAAAGCATGAGCTTCATCAATTCCGATTTTTAAGTTGTCATGATCAAAAGCATTATTACGCACGCGTAAACTATAACGTGGTTGGCCTGCATATACGGCATCTGCACCATAGGCAAAAGCATAGCGCATGTTTTTTAGTGAACCAGCGGGAGAGAGGAGTTCAGTTTTCATGAAATAAAAGGCATAAAAAATATATGGTTTTATTTTATTAACTCTATATTTTGGATTCAACCTACTGAATTAGTAGGGATTTGATCATTATCCTTTTGTACGGGCAGCATATTTTTTGCTAGTTCTCCTAAGCGCATCAAAGCATTTAACATTTTGGGATTTAGCTCAAAACAAGCTGCAATACGTAAACAATGTCTAAAACGTTTATCAGCCGAACACAAAACTCCCGGCATACATAAGATTTTTTCATCCATGGCCTGATGAAACAGTTCTAATGTATCTATTGATTCGGGTAGCTCTAACCATAAAATAAATCCTGCTTGTGGTCGACTGACTCGAGTACCGAGTGGAAAATAACGACAAATATAAGATTTGATGGTGTCAATTTGTTGTTGATAGCGTTTCTTGAGCTGCCTTAAGTGTAGGTCATAACCGCCATTCTCTAAGAAAAGTCCTAAAGTTTCCGTGAGCAAAGCCGGTTCAGCAACAGTGGTCGTAAATTTAAGTTGCTGCACAATATTACGAAAGCGCCCAGCTTCTAGCCAACCAATTCGATAGTCGGGTGCTACGGTTTTTGTATAGCTACCACACACCAAAACCCATCCATTTTGATCAAACGCCTTAATGTTGGGTAAAAGCGGTTCTGTCAGTTGCAATTCGGCGTACATCGCATCTTCAATGACAGGAACTTGAAACTGATTAGCTAACTCTGCCAAGCGACGACGGTTAGTTTCAGGCATGCTAAAACCGAGAGGATTGTGACCTGTTGGAATGGTTAATATAGCTTGTACACTTTTAGATTTTAACAGTTCTTCAAGAGCGTCAAGGCACATACCTGTATGCGGCGAAGTCGGTACTTCTACGATTTTTCGGCCTAAATTATGAAGAAGCGGGTACAGGTTATGAAAAGTAGGAATCTCAAGAGCAATGCTGTCACCTGCTTGGGTGGTTGCCATAATCGCAAGACTCAAGGCCTCCATAGTGCCATGAGTGAGTACAATATCATCTGCTGAAAGAAACATACCAAGCTGTAAACTTCGCCTCGCAACTTGAGTACGTAAACGCATAGAGCCGGGCGGTAAAGTATAGTTTTTAAAAATGTCTGGCTGCGTCCGTAAAACTTGAGCAGTTAAGCGTTTTAAGCGTTCAATTGGATAGAAGTTTTCACCTGTAGGACAAGCTAAGGCTAAATTAACATAGTCAGGATCCATCTGCTTTTTAACGATTTGTGCTAGAAAACAGCTAATTCCTGAAAGAGATACTTTTTCTTCACTGACATAACGCTCTTCGAGTTCTAATAAGTTTGAAGGCGCATGACAAACATAGTAGCCAGACTGTGGGCGAACTGAAATTAAACCTTGGTCTTCAAGCTGACGATAAGCTTCTTTTACGGTGTTAATGCTGACCTGATAATGATTTGCGCAGTCGCGAATTGATGGTAAGCGAGAGCCGATAGGCTGTCTGCCATTCTGAATTTGCAGGGTGAGGTCATCACTCACTTTTTTATATTTGTACATGTCAATTCATTAAAAAGCTAAAGCAATGGACACACTTTATAGGGATCTTATATTTAACTCAAATATAGTGATTGCTTTTGATTAGTTCATTTAACGCAAATCTAAACTGAAAAACTGTGTCTATTATTTTTTATATGAACTGATACTGTGACCATTAAAAATAAATCAGTAAGATCAAAAAATGGTAAGGATTTAAAAGCCATAATTTTTAATTACAAAATCAGTAGGAGTGGTCTATGTCTGTTGTTGCATTTAAACAAGTTGATGTTTTTACTTCACAAGCATTTAAAGGTAATCCTGTTGCAGTCATTATGGACGCCAGTGCCTTAACATCTGAACAGATGCAGGAAATTGCGAATTGGACTAATCTTTCTGAAACGACATTTGTGCTCCCTGCGACCGATTCTCAAGCTGACTATCAGGTTCGAATTTTTACTCCACAAAGTGAGTTGCCCTTTGCTGGACATCCTACAATTGGTACTGCCTATGCTTTGCTTGAAGCAGGCCTCGTGACACCTAAAGATGGTAAACTGGTACAGCAATGTGCTGCGGGTTTGGTGACTCTGACAGTAAGTGACTCAAAGCATATTTCATTTGAACTACCTAAGCCTAAAATTACTCCACTTGACACAATGCATACTGAAAAACTGGCTGAAATTTTAAAATGTCAGATTGATACTCAATGGAATGCAGCATTGGTTGATGTGGGTGCGCGCTGGATTGTATTACAAGCTGTAAACGCTAAGGCTGTTTTAGATAGCCAACCCGACTTTGCTGCTTTAAAAGAACATGATTTAGAAATGAAAGTTGGTGGAGCGACGGTTTATGGTTTTTATGAAAATAATGATGAGCAAAAACATATAGAAGTCCGCTCATTTGCCCCTTCAATTGGAATAAATGAGGACCCAGTCTGTGGGAGTGGGAATGGTAGCGTAGCTTCATTTATTCGTTACCATGGAATTTTGCCAGCACACAATGATGTGGTGCTTTCTTCACAAGGTCGGGCTTTAGGCCGAGATGGACACCTTCAACTTGAATTGCATCAAAATAAAATTTTAGTGGGTGGAACCGCTGTTACCTGTATTGATGGCAGTATCACCTTATAAAAAGAGATATAAAAAAACCGAGGACTTAGCCTCGGTTTTTTTATTTAGAAAAAGCTTATTTTTCTACGAACGCACGTTCAATTACGTAGTCGCCCATTTCACCCATACGAGGTGATTCAACTAAACCATGTTGGTCAAGTAATGCAGCAACATCTTTTAAGAATGCAGGGCTACCGCAAAGCATTGCACGGTCAGTTTCGCGGTTAAAACGTGGTAAACCAATTTTTTCAAATAAAGCACCAGTTTCAATTGCAGTTGTTACACGACCTTGAGTGTGGAAAGGTTCACGAGTAACAGTAGGGTAGTAAACAAGTTTGTCTTTAATACCTAATTCTTCAAAGAATTCATGGTTTGGTAATTCGTTCAAAATCAGGTCTTGATAAGCTAATTCAGAAATATAGCGTGTACCATGAACAACGATGACTTTTTCAAAGCGTTCGTAAGTTTCTGGGTCACGAATAATTGATAAGAATGGTGCAAGACCAGTACCAGAAGATAAAAGGTACAAGTTTTTACCTGGTAAAAGGTCATCATGAACCAATGTACCTGTTGGTTTTTTAGAAACTAAAATTTCGTCACCAACTTGTACTTTTTGCAAAATCGAAGTTAAAGGACCGTCTTGTACTTTAATTGAGAAGAATTCTAACTCTTCTTCGTAGTTCGCACTTGCAATCGAATATGCACGCATTAACGGTTTGCCATTCACTTCAAGTCCGATCATCACGAACTGACCATTTTTAAAACGTAAGCTAGTGTCGCGTGTAGTTTTAAAACTGAAAAGGGTGTCATTCCAGTGGTGCACATGAGTAATGCGTTCAACGTTAAAAGCAGCCATTAAAGGTCTCGATCACGATTAAAAGAAAACAGATTGCTATTCTAATCTAATTTCATTCCCGATAAACTGAATATATTTAATTGTGTTTATAAGAAAAAGTGATGATGAACTCTGTCACCCTCCCAATAGTCGGGCACATGTGCTCACCTTTTCGAGAAAAATTTGGTATTCCACGTCAGCCCAACTTGGTCAATATCGAGTCTTATATCGAAATGGTAGAACCTTATAATGACTTATTGGCTTTTGAGGGAATTGAGCAATTTACTCATCTCTGGCTCATCTGGCAGTTTCATGACAATAAAAATCAGGAGGCCGCAACTAAGTTTCGACCTCAGGTTCGCCCACCACGTTTAGGGGGGAATGAAAAAATTGGTGTATTTGCAACACGCAGTATGTATCGTCCAGCGCCTGTAGGTTTATCTGTAGTACGTTTAAAAAAGGTTGAAAAAGTCGGTAAGTCTTTAAGAGTGTATGTTACGGGCAGTGATTTACTAAATGGCACGCCAATTTTAGATATTAAACCTTATATTCAATATTCAGATGCCATTGTTGATGCTCAAAGTGGCTATGCACAAGCTGAACCAGAACGAAAGCAAGTCATCTGGTCGGAAAGTGCACTGACTACTCAGAAAAATCTTCTAAAAAATAAAAAAATTAACGGGCAATATCTGGATGAATTAGAGCAAGTTCTAGCTTTAGACCCAAGGCCTGCCTATCAAGAAGACCCTGTACGAGTTTATAAAATGAAGTTTTCTAATTTTGATATTCATTTTAAAGTGAATGATAATGTAATTACACTAGTTGATATGGTAGAAGATGTTTTACTCGCTTAAGCGTCTCATTTTAAAACCAATGTATGTTCATCCAGAGTAGGCAAATTAATATCGCCATGTGAGTGAGTTGTGCGGGAATAAAAGCAAGGGCATAGCGTATTCCACCTGAAATAGCCGAATTAATGCTCTTGGCAATTGCATGCACTGCAAAACCACTCATAAAAGCGATTAGTAGCGATGTGTGAGCGTTATTCGGTTCTCCTTGTACAATTACTGCTGCAATTGCTGCGTGTATTTCAAACAAAGAAGCGAGTAGAGTCCCTGCGATTAAACCAGCATCTCCTAAATATAGACTTAGGCCATAAACACCAATCTGAATGAGTGTGAGTGTTCCCGCAATAATCACGGCTTCTTTTAAGCTGAACATTCTGGAGTCTAATTCGGCTGAAGTCGAACTTGGTTCCGCCTTACGCAATAAAATAAAGGCCCACACCGCTAAAAAAACCAATGCAATCAGCATTGGAAATATAATGACTTTGAACCATGCTAAGCTAATTCCAATCACAATAATTAAGGTCTGAATGAGTGTAGAAACACACGACATTAATGCAGCACCAGCATTTGTGGTGGCGTTCGCACGACCAGAACGAACTTCTAAACCTAGAGTTGCAATAGTCGCTGTACTCGATACAAAACCAGATGCTAAAGAAGAAAGTAATAGAGCATTTTTCGATGACAAAAGCCGCTTTGCAATATGTGCGAGCGCTTGCACAAATAAAATCAAAGTCAGTAATTTTAAAATCACATGTGGGTTTAAAACAGGTCCCCAAAATGGTTTATTGGGGGCTAACGGTAAGGCAATTAAAAGTAATGCCAGTAAAAAAATCCCATCACGCAATTCGGACTCGGTGATCCACTGACTGGCAATACCATGCATCGATTGTTTTGCTAATAAAATAATCGTCATAATGACGGCGAGACCCGCAGCTAACGAAATATTCCAGATACAAAGCGCTCCTATAAAATAAGTCATAATAAAAGCGAGTTCTGTAGTAACACCGGGGTCATTCGGCTGGTTTTTAAGGGAGACTATGCTGATTGCGCCAATAAGTAGAGCGCCTACAATTCCAATTTCAGTACCAAATAAAAAGCAGATTGCACCAAGTAGGGAGCTAATTGCAAAAGATCGAAAACCTGCAAAAGTCTTATATTCGTGTTTGAGCTTGCTGCGTTCACGTTCCAAACCAATTAATAACCCGCAGCCCAATGCTGCTGCAATAATGGTGATAAATTCTTCAAAATATGCAGTTTGTAATGACATTGTCATTGGAAGATTCATAATACTTCCTCATTGGTTTATTGTTATATACAGGTGTTAATCATATTTAAATCATGTATTCATATGCAGTGTATGCTTTTTATTGTATTGAGCCTAGTCTCTTTTTTAATCAAACTATCATAATAAATATCTTTATAAATATGATCTATGCCACAAAACAATAATAAGTTGAGAATTGGTTTAATTAATTGAAGTTAAAAGGTATTTAAAAGCTGAATTTGGAAATTTTCATACCAGTTAAATCTAAAACATCTCTGCTATATTATAAAAATATATTGGGGATAACACATGAATGCACATGTAGAAATAGACGCACATTGGTGCCTAGAACAACTATTACAAGAAGGCCGTATTACTGAGCGTGATAAATTACTGGTACAAACGACAAATAGACAAAAAGATCAATTGAAGTGGCATCCATTACAGTGGATTGCGCATTTTAATTTAAAAGACCAACACCACGTACAGGCACATTTAAGTTTAAACCGCCTGTGCCAATGGTTTGCCGATCGGGCGCAATTGCCTTTATTTGTGATTGATCCTTTAAAGGCAGATGTCAGCGCTTTAACTCAAGTCATGTCACAAGAGTTTGCGATTCGAAACCACATTTTAGCTGTAGAAGTCCATGCGGACCGAATTGTGATTGGTACCGACCAACCTTTTAAAATAGATTGGTTAAACAATCTGGAACGAAGTTTGGCACCGAAAAAAATTGAACGGGTACTGCTAAATCCTGAACAGTTGCAACGTTATTTGCGAGAGTATTATCAGGTTAGCCGTGCAGTAAATTCAGCTCAGAAAGATGCTGCGCATGATCGTGATAACAAGGGGGTAGAAGCACTTTTACAGCTTGGTGATAGCCAAAACCCTGATGCCAATGATCAACACATTGTGAAATTGGTCGACTGGATTTTACAGTTTGCGTTTGAACAAAGCGCCAGTGACATTCACATGGAACCGCGTAAAGACAATGGTAAAGTTCGGTTCCGTATTGATGGCGTTTTACACACTATTTATAATATGCCTTCAAATACACTGACCGCCGTGATTTCCCGAATTAAAATTTTAGGACGGTTAAATGTAGCGGAAAAGCGTAAACCGCAAGATGGTCGATTAAAAACACGCACACCGAAAGGACAAGAAACCGAACTACGTTTATCAACTTTGCCGACTGCATTTGGTGAAAAACTGGTGATGCGTATTTTTGACCCAGATGTATTGGTACGTTCTTTTCAGCAATTAGGTTTTGATCAGTCTTTATTACAACAGTGGCAACGCATAACACAAAATAGTCACGGTATTATTTTGGTTACTGGTCCAACAGGTTCTGGTAAAACCACAACGCTATATTCTTCTTTAAAGCAACTCGCAACTGATCAAGTCAATGTCTGTACCATTGAAGACCCGATTGAAATGCTAGAGCCTAGTTTTAACCAAATGCAGGTCAATAATGCAATTGATCTGGGCTTTGCTGATGGTGTGCGTGCTTTAATGCGTCAAGACCCCGACATTATTATGATTGGAGAAATTCGTGACCAAGACACTGCGAACATGGCCATTCAGGCGGCACTCACAGGGCATTTGGTGCTGTCAACTTTACATACCAATGATGCGCCGTCAAGTTTGACTCGTTTGCATGATTTAGGTGTACAACCATTTCTGACAGCAGCAACTATTTTAGGTGTATTGGCACAGCGTTTAGTACGACAGCTTTGCCCACACTGTAAGCAACAAACTCATATTAATGAGGATGAATGGCAGCACCTAACATTCGACTACATTATGGAAATGCCAGAAAAAGTGTATCAAGCAGTAGGCTGTGAACAATGCCGTCATACAGGCTATAAAGGCCGAGTCGGTATTTATGAATTTATGCCTGTTAGTCTTGAGCTTAAGCATCTGATTGGTAGTCACGCAACATTAAATGAACTAAGAAGCCAAACTAAAAAAGAAAGTGTGGAGCCTTTGCGAATTGCTGGAGCGCATAAAGTCATTGAAGGACTTACTACTTTGGAAGAGGTATTACGTGTTGTGCCTTTAAATTAAATTTTTCTTAAGATTCACCTCATTTATGCTTGTTTTACTGATGTCATTCCAAGATGTAATCAAATAGGTGATTTTATGAAAACATTTAAAGTGATCTTGATGACAGCTATTACTGGTATCGCCATAGCACATCTATCTACGAGTCAGGCAGCAGCGATACCTGCAACGGTCACTACTGTTAAGCAAGCATTAAAGGCAAAAGACAATACGCCTGTAAAATTACATGGGCAAGTCGTGAAGTCTATAGGCGATGAGAAATATCAGTTCCGAGATAAAACAGGCACTATCATTATTAATGTAGATGATGAACTTTGGCAGGGTCATCCTATTTCTCCAACGACTAATATTGGTCTGGTTGGTGAAGTCGATATAGACTTTAAACCCTCAAAACATGTTGAAATTGATGTAGAGCAAGTCCAATTTTAAGCATTGGACTTTGCTTATACCATTTATAGCCGCACGAATGATGCGGCTTTGCTTTTTTAATAAATGCTTGGCAAGATCAAGTCAGAATATAACAGGATAAATAGATGAGAATTTTGCTTGCAGAAGATGATCGCTCTCAAGCGGAAAGTATTCAATCTTGGTTAGAGTTAGATGGCTATCAAGTCGACTGGGTTGAAAGAGGTGATTACGCGCTTACTGCGATTGAACAGCATGACTATGACTGTATTCTACTTGATCGAGGTTTGCCTGAATTGGCGGGTGAAAAAGTCTTAACAACAATACGTTATAAACAAAAAAATGTACCTGTCATTTTTATTACAGCGCGTGACAGCATTCATGACCGAGTAGAGGGGCTAGATTTAGGTGCTAATGACTACTTGGTTAAACCTTTTAGTTTAGAAGAGTTATCTGCCCGTATCCGAGCTCAATTGCGCAAACAAACTTTGAGTCAGCAATCGATTTTAATGTGGGGAGATTTACACCTCGATACTCAAGCGAAAGTTGTATTATTGGCTGGAATCTCTATTGATTTAACAGCAAAAGAGTTCCAAATCTTACGTAAGCTCATGGTTCATCCTGAACATATTATTACGCGTGATCAGTTAGAAGAAGCGCTCTATGCATGGGGTGACGAGATTGAAAGTAATGCAATAGAAGTTTTTATTTATCAACTTCGAAAAAAAATCGGCAGTAGCAGCATTAAAACCATACGGGGACTAGGCTACCGTATGGGAGATGTAAAATGAAACTGAACCGTTCATCTTTACAGTCTCAACTGGTTAAGACCACCATGTGGAGCAGTGTAGTTGTAGGGCTGTTGGCTTTAGGTTTGCTGACTATATTCTCGATTTACCACAACATGTCCGTGCAAGATCAAATTATGGATGAAATTTCAGATACTTTGTTGGTTTCTGATCTTTCTAACCATCCTATGAAGCAGTTTGATGAGCTTAGTGATGAATTTGATATTCAGTATGAATTATTAAACTCTGGTCAATTGCTTACTCATTCTCATACTTATCAACATGAGCTTTTTGAGCAGGGTAATTTATCCAAAGGGTTTTCATACTTTTGGTTTGATGGTCAATTATGGCGTAGTCTAGCCACACAGCAAAAAGATTCAGAGCTGCAAGTTGAAGTCTTTCAGCCCATGAGTACACGTGTTGAAGAGGTACTCAAAGCACTCGCTGGATATAGCGGTCTTATGGTTCTGTTCTGGCTATTACAATGGGTGATTGTAAGCTGGCGTACAGAACAACAATTGGCGGCTTTAAATCTACTTTCTAAGCGTATTGCTCAAAAAACTGCTTCAGATTTAGAACCAATTCAAGACCCGGATGTCATTACAGAAATTCAACCAGTCATAGATGCTTTAAATCAGTTACTTGCAAGACTCCAGCGGGCGCTTGTTGCTGAACAACGCTTTACTGCAGATGCCTCACATGAGTTACGTTCACCTTTATCAGCAATACAAATGCGGCTTCAAGTTTTACAGCGTAAATACCAGCAAGTTCCAGAACTTGACCAAGACTTTGAGCGCATCCAACAAGACGTTTCAAGAAGTACAAAGATTCTTGAAAATTTACTACTACTTGCTCGTTTGGAGCCTAATGAAACAGAACAGCCAGCTCTGTTTAAGAGTGTGATTGATTTAAACCATATATTGGCTCGAGTCATTGAAACCGTAAATATTGATGCGCAAGCCAAACAAATGATGATTGATACCAATATTTTGTCAAATGAAACCAAAGTGTTTGCGAATGAAGAGTTACTCTTTATTGCTTTTCGAAATCTATTTGATAACGCGATTCGCTATAGTCCTACTTTAGGATTTATTCATGTTGAACTGAGTCAGTCCCAGCAACAACTGAAAATTTCTATAGAAGACGCTGGAAATGGGGTAGATGATGAAGTTTTAAGACGTCTAGGACAGCGTTTTTTTCGGGTATTAGGTACGCAGCAGCAAGGGTCAGGACTAGGACTCTCAATTACTAAAAAAATTATTCAACTCCATAGTGGAGAACTACAATTTATGCATGCAAGCCAAGGTGGTTTAAAAGTTGAAGTGATAATGCCTTTTAATCAGGAAATACAAAAATAGCATGGTTGCCCATGCTATCCATTTTTTGTTTTCCCACGAATATTGTTGAAACGCGAGGGTGGTTCTTATTTAGTTAAAATGAGACGGTTATTGCGTGTAAGGCGTAAACGATATTCCTCGCCAGCATGCATAATTCGAATTTCACGACCTAATGCAAATAGGTTGTTAGAATGCAGCATTGGTAAGGCATGAGCTGAGTCAGTGTTACGAGTAAATAAGCTAAAAGGTGCGTTCATTTGTTGTGCTCCGTGGTATATTCTTGAACGATTTAAATGATAATCATTATCGAATAGATCTGTCAATGAGATTTTAAAGAATTTATAAATTGATAAAATTTGCTTACACTTATGAAAAACTTGAGTGAGTAGAAAAATGCCTAAACCGATCGTCGATGTTGCAATAGCTATCTTAATTCATCGTGGGAAAATATTAGTTGGATGGCGTGGGGAGCAGCAGCATCAAGGTGGAAAGCATGAGTTTCCAGGAGGAAAGGTTGAGCAAGGTGAAACACCAGAAGAAGCCTGCCGCCGTGAAATTTATGAAGAAGTCGGTATTGGTTTAAAAGAATGGCATCAATTTGATTATATTCACCATGAATATGATGACATTATTGTCAATCTTCATTTGTTCCATAGTTATGTACCTGATGAGTTATTAAATCTTATTCACCAGCCTTGGACATGGTATACGCGTGATCAGCTAGTTAACTTAAACTTCCCGAAAGCTAATAAAGACATCATAAAAAGATTGTATTGGCCACATTTCATTAAAATTAATTCTACGCTCGTACTAGCCGAAAATGAGGACACTTTAGTGTATTGGCGTAGTGAAAAAGATAGTTTTAATCCAGAAGATATAGAAAAGTTAGCGCTGTTAAATACAGAGCAGCTTTCAAAATTAATCATAAATATCGATATTTGGCGCAGACTAAAACCTGAGTTAAAAAGCCACATAAAAACAGTTCATCTTAAACAGTCTCAATTAATGAGTTTGCATAAAGGTGATTTAGAGGTGGGAGTGCGTTTTATTGCAGCTTGCCACGATGCAGTTTCTTTACAACACGCGCAGCAAATCGGCTGTGATGCTGTTTTTGTAAGTCCTGTCAAAGTAACTGAAACTCACCCAGAAGCGAGAGCACTAGGGTGGGATCGTTTTGCTGACTTGATTGAGAAATGCCAGATTCCCGTATTTGCTTTGGGAGGTATGAGTCCTGATGATTTAGCCACAGCACAGCAACACGGTGCGTATGGCTTGGCAGGTATTCGTAATTTTTAAAAAGACATAAAAGCATTAAAAGCTAGAGCGCTTTTAATGCTTGCTGAGCTTCTTGAATAGTTTTTTGGTTATTGCGTTGTTGCCCAGCTTTTAAAATGGTTAGCCAAAGCTGTTTTTTCATCGCTTGGCTTTGAGCAAAGCTTAAACCACGTCTTGCAAGAGACTCAGCATTAGCATATTGCTGTTTATGATTTGCACTAAGTGCTAAAAATAAATAAGTCTCGGCGGCTTGTGGTGCTAAACGCTGCGCTTGAAGGGCGTAGCGCTCAGCCTCCGACCATTGCTGGTTTTTGTAAGCTTGCTCAGTTTTTTGCATTAACGTTTTAAAAGCAGGTAATTGGCTTCCATCATCATTAAAGCGTTGGGGCTTTTTCTGCTGAGGAACAATCACCTGTAAACTTTTACGTTGAATATCTGGATGATCATAAGGTGTAATTTTTACACCAGATGGTGTCTCAGTACTCTTTTTTTCGGCAACAGGTGGTGTTTTCTCTTTTGGGACTGAATGATCTGGTAAAGTTGTACAGCCGACCATAAGTACAGCACCAATATAAAAAACACCCTTCTTTAACATATCCTGTTTCCTGTTAACACTTAGTTGTTATAACTACCACTAGAAATCACTCGTGTGTTATTCGACAGATCTTGTTCCATCTGACTTTCACTATCACGAATATAGCTATCGCTATTATCCGGTTGAGATGCTGGTGCTGTGTTATCACTTTGTGGTGCGTATGTTGGATCAACTTGATAGTAAGGTGCTGCACATGGCGTAGCACGATGTGGCACTGTATGCGTCAGCATAGGAATATACATTGCGCCAGCACAAGCCTGTGCAGACAAATCACCTGTTGCATGATCAATCCATTGCCACTGTACAGTGTCTGGTTGACGTAGATTTACTGGGGTTTGACGTAACTGTTTCATCACATTAATCCACACAGGTAATGCTCCAGATGAACCAGTTAAGCCAGTTACTTTATTGTCATCTAGACCTAACCAGACTACAGCAACATGGTTACCTGAATATCCAGCGAACCATGAATCACGTGTATCGTTGGTTGTACCTGATTTACCAGCCAATTTTAAAGTAGGTGATAAGCTGTTATAAGCTGCACGACCAGTACCTGAAGACATAACCTGTTGTAGACCATAGTTCATGATATAGCCAACAGATGGATCAATTGTTTGTTGTACGTTTAAACCATAACGATCAAGTAAACGACCCTTGGCATCTACTACAGAACGAATTGCACGAGTTGGATATTTAAAACCACCGGTAGCAAAGTTTTCATAAATACCGAGTACTTCCATTGGTGACATATTAACTGCACCAAGGAAAATAGAAGGGTAGGCTGGAATTGGTGATTCGACACCAAATTTCTTTAAGTTGTTGGTAAATGTAGATAACCCAAATTCTTGACCTAAACGCACAGCAGAAAGGTTATAAGAGTTTGCTAATGCTTCACTTAAACTTACAACGCCATGACCACCGCCACTATAGTTTTTCGGTGTCCAGCTTTTACCACCATCTACAGGAATGCTAATTGGCGCATCTTCGATCTTGCTTGCCCAGTTATAACGTCCAGACTCCATTGCGCTTAAATAAATCACTGGCTTCAATAGGGAACCGACTTGACGTTTTGCGTCTAGAGTACGGTTGAATCCAGTAAAGTCTTGAGTCGAACCGACAGCTGCAATCAATTCGCCGTTTTCTGGATGTGCTATGAGCACAGCACCTTGCAAGTTTTTCAAACGAGCAGGGTTACTTTGACTAAGACGTTCTACAGATGCTTTAAATGCATCTTGAACTTGAGTTTGAGCAATTGGGTCCAAGGTCGTAAAAATACGTAGTCCTTGATTTGTTAAATCACTTTCTTGATATTCGGTACGTAACTGACGACGTACAATATCTAAAAAGTCAGGGAATTTTGCAGGCCCTAAGCTTGGTTTACTTAGAATACCTAAAGGACGTGCAATTTCAGTTTCGTATTCTGCTTGAGTTAAATAACCCATTACACGCATGTTATTGAGCACTGTATCGCGACGATTTTTTGCTCCTTCAGGGTTTTTCCAAGGGTTATATAACGATGGCCCTTGAACTAAACCGACTAAATAAGCTTGTTGTGCGACATTGAGTTCACGAAGTGGTAAACCAAAGTAAAATTGTGAAGCTAAGCCATAACCATTGATTGAATAGTTACCATTTTGACCTAAATTTACTTCGTTTAAATAAGCTTCTAAAATTTCATCTTTGCTGTAATGCAACTCAATAAGTAAAGCCATTAATGCTTCATTTACTTTACGTTTTAAGGTGCGTTCAGGTGTTAAATAGAAGTTTTTAACTAACTGTTGTGTGAGTGTTGAACCACCTTGGCGGCGTCCTCCAGTGACATTACTCACCAAAGCACGTGCTGTACCACGAATCGAGATACCGTGGTGGTGATAGAAGTTACGGTCTTCGGTAGAAATTAAAGCTTCAATCAGTGGTTTAGGAACACTATTAAGTTTAATCAGGACACGGTCTTCATTATGCTGGGTATAAATGCCCCCAATGAGTAAAGGTTCTAAACGGGCCACACCTGTTGATGATGGTTTTGTACTACGTACATCTGCAACTTGATCGTTTGCAAAGCTGAGCTCTAAAACCTGTTCAGGTTCTACGCTATCACCATAGTCGAAACCACGTGTATGCACATACATGTTGCTACCATGAGCAACAAAGGTTCCTGACTTGTCATAATTACTTGAAGTTTTGTAACCTAATAATTTTAATTCTTGAGTGAAATTTGCTTGGGTAATGGGTGCATTATTATAAATTTCCAAAGGCCGAGCAAACACTTTGGCCGGAATGTCCCAGCGCTGTCCTTCAAATTTTTCACGAATAATATTATCTAAACGAATCAGATAGATACTAAGAGCAATAAAAGCACCAATCACCAAAATTGAAAAGATTAGCGCGAAGAAACCGATACCACGTTCAAACTTCATATAAATGAGATAAAACCCTAAACAATACGCTAATGATGCGATAGCTTGTAATCAATTTGCAATGATAAAACTGTGAATAAATTGAAAACTTAGATTGAATTTTACTGCATCTTGTTGTTATGTTTTTTTAAATTAATCAGGATAATGTTATGATAACGTAGAATCGCAGCGGAGCTTACTCATTCGTGCAAATTTCACATAAGTCCTTCAGAAACGTCGGGTTAATTGGTCGACCGGATAAATCATCAGTTGTAGAAACACTATGTTTAATTCATGACCATTTGCTAAGTTTAGGCCTAAACCCCATTTTTGATCAGGAAACTGCCGAATTAGTGCCCTATGATCATGCGCAAGTTGTTAGTCGTCACTTATTAGGTGAAGTCGCTGATCTGGTCATTGTAGTAGGTGGAGATGGTTCTTTGCTTCATGCGGCCAGAGCTTTAGTTCGCTACAATACACCTGTTATTGGTATTAACCGTGGGCGTTTAGGATTTTTAACCGATATTAAGCCTGCTGAAGCTATTTTTAAACTTGATCAGGTATTACAAGGTCATTTTCAACTTGATCGCCGTTTCTTGCTTGAAATGGAAGTACGTACCAATGGCGAAGTCATTTACGACGCAATTGCTTTAAATGATGTCGTACTACACTCAGGTAAGTCGGTACACATGATCGACTTTGAACTTAATATTGATGGTCAATATGTCTACCGTCAGCATAGTGATGGTTTAATTGTTTCGACACCAACAGGATCAACTGCTTATGCATTATCAGGTGGTGGCCCAATTTTACATCCGAGTATGGATGCGATTGCATTAGTTCCTATGCATCCCCATACATTATCTTCACGCCCAATCGTAGTCGGTGGGCAAAGTGAAATTAAAATTGTCATTCGCGAAAACCGGGTATTACCGATGGTGAGTGCAGACGGACAGCACAGTGTATCGCTCAATGTCGGTGATAGTTTGCACATCCGCAAACACCCATTTAAATTAAGTTTATTACACCCACCAGGTTATGATTTCTATATGGCTTGTCGTACCAAACTGGGTTGGAACCAAGATTTTGAATCTTTTCAAAGAGATGAATCATGAATATTGAACAAATGCTATCTGTTTTAAACCCTGAAATTGTCGAGCGTTTAAGAACAGCCGTAGAGATTGGTAAATGGCCAAATGGTGTTGTCTTGACAAAAGAACAGCGCGAAACATGTATGCAAGCTGTGATTGCTTGGGAGTTAAAGAACTTACCGGAAGATCAGCGTAGTGGTTATATTGACCGCGGAACGAAAGAAGAGGGTGAAGAGTGTGAGGATGATCATCACAAGCATGAGCCTGAGTTTAAACCGATTCGTTTTGTTTAAAACTTAATAAGACAGAAAAAATATTTTTGGTTATCCCATACAGCCTTATATAGCATGTTTTTCATAACTTATAGCATATAGGCTTTTATTACTTTTGAAGGACCAAAAGTAACCAAAAATCCTCTGTATCACTGACGATACTTCCTGTATCGCAGTGATACGGTCGACATCCATGTCGACCTTCACGATAGCATCTGTTAACTACGAATTAAGATTGCTTAAATTTCGTGTTTCCCATAGCACTTTTGCTTTTTGCATCGCTTCTTCAAAGCTAGCAACAACGCCCATTGTATATAAAGCAATACCCATGGTTTCTGTTACTGCCATTTCACCATATTCATGATGCTGCTGACCAAGCCAGACCGCTTTAAACGTTGCTAAATCTAACTCTTCTTCAATTGGGCTACGTTCAGGCGTAAGCTTTGGTAACTCATGTTCATAGAGTTCACCATTTTTAATGCCGCAAATGAGAGTTTTAGCATCGGGGTTTCGCTCAAATTCACCGCCTTCACCTTTAATGACGGCACTATTTTGATAGCCTAAGCGAAGCGCACTATGTTGATGAGAGGTTCTATACGCGGGATGGAATATCGCTTGTAAGGTGGCTTTCGCATTAAATGGGTTAATGAGACGAGCCAAAGTGTGAATAGGTGAGCGTAAGCCCATCACATTTCTCAAAGAAATTAAATCGCTTAAAACAGGTGAAATTACATCTAATGGTAAGTAAGCAAAATTCTGTTCGGCTAATTGTGTGCGGACTTCTTGTTCAGAATGGCAAATTTTATAATCTAAATATTCCAAAACTTGTTCAGTATAGATTCGGTTAATCGTATGCCCAGAAGCGCCATGCATGACGATTTTGTAGCCGTGATGCGCAAGTGTCAGGGCAGCCAATAAAAACCATGGATAATGTTTGCGCTTGCCTGCATAAGATGACCAGTCTAGGTCAACGTCTAAAGGTTGAAAATTAAGTTGGTCTTTGGTGGCTTGTACAAATCCCGCAAGCTCATCAATAGATTCTTCTTTAACACGTAGTAGCATTAAAAAAGCACCCAACTGAACATCAAGAACTTCGCCTTTTAAAATCATGGTAAAAGCTTGATAGGCTTCTTCATAACTCAGTGATCGAGATCCGGTTTTCCCCTTACCTAAAATACGGACATATTGCGCAAAGGGATGTTCAGCATCTTTATAGATATTACGTTTAGTATTCATGGCAGTTCAAAACAGTAAAAATAAGGGGTATGCAGCTCAAAATGAAATGTCTGCAAGTGCTTATCAATATGACATAAAAATCTGCTGAAAAAATATCAAAAGCGTTTCTCATACTAAAGTCTTAAGGCCGCATGGGTGTTTTTTATACGTATTAGCCAAAATTTTAACCGAATCGTGATTTAATTCGAGTAAACTTTCATGTGCTTTTTTGAGCACTCATATCATAATTTTCTGTGATTCTCCTATATCTTCAGCTTTTTATTGAAAAAGTAAGAGGTTATTTCTGGCTACTCAAAGTGGTTGGAAACTTCAGGTATTCTCCTGTTTTAGAAAACAGCTTTTTTGTTTTCGTTGAGGTAGTAGGAAGGTTTTTTGTTATTAAAAAACCGTTTCCCTTTTGCGGTGTTCATGTGAAAGGTTAGGGCTGTGTATTCGTAAAGAATAGACGTTTCATTTTGATATTTCCAACGGACTTGGAAATATAGATTGAAGTAAAGTTATGGCTAAAAAACCGATTTATAAATCACTTTATTTTCAGGTGATTATTGCGATTATTGCGGGTGTTTTGGTAGGGCATTTCTCTCCAAGTACAACGCAAATTGTTAATGGTGTTGAACATCATATTCCAGGTTTAGGTGAGCAACTCAAGCCATTAGGTGATGCTTTTATTCGTTTGATTAAAATGATCATCGCACCTGTTATTTTCTGTACAGTGGTCAGTGGTATTGCTGGTATGGAAAGTATGAAGTCAGTTGGTAAAACTGGCGGTGTTGCGTTGTTATACTTCGAGATCGTTTCAACAATCGCACTTCTGATTGGCCTTGTGGTGATTAACATTGCAAAGCCAGGCGTAGGAATGAATATTGATCCTGCGACTCTGGACACTTCAGGTATCCAAAAATACGTCACTTCTGGTGAGTCACAATCTACCGTTGATTTCTTAATGCATATCATCCCAGATACAGTGGTGGGTGCATTTGCAAATGGTGAAATCTTACAGGTCCTTCTTTTTGCAATTTTATTTGGCTTTGCACTGCATAAGTTAGGTGATGCAGGACGTCCAGTTTTAAAGTTAATTGATCAAATTGCACATGTATTTTTTAACATTGTAAATATGATCATGAAGCTTGCTCCATTGGGTGCATTTGGAGCAATGGCATTTACTATTGGTAAATATGGTGTGGGGTCACTCGTACAATTAGGGCAACTTATTATTTGCTTCTATATTACGTGTCTGCTCTTTATCTTCTTGATTTTGGGTACAATCAGCCGTATCAGCGGTTTTAGCATCCTTAAGATGATTCGTCTAATTCGTGAAGAACTCTTAATTGTGCTTGGTACTTCTTCTTCGGAATCAGTCTTACCACGTATGCTGCGTAAACTTGAGATTGCTGGTTGTGAAAAGTCTGTAGTCGGTTTAGTCATTCCGACGGGTTACTCGTTTAACCTTGACGGCACTTCAATTTATTTGACCATGGCTGCAATTTTTATTGCTCAAGCCACAAATACACAGCTTGATATCCAGCATCAAATTACTTTGCTTTTGGTACTTTTAATTTCATCTAAAGGTGCAGCAGGTGTAACAGGTTCTGGTTTTATTGTTATGGCGGCAACTTTATCTGCTGTTGGTCATATTCCAGTTGCAGGTTTGGCATTAATTTTAGGTATTGACCGTTTTATGTCAGAAGCACGTGCTTTAACCAACCTTGTTGGTAACTCTCTAGCGACGATTGTGGTTGCTAAATGGGTAGGTGCTTTAGACAAAGATAAATTAAATGATGCATTAAATAATCCAGAGGAAGTGGATAGAAAAATGCTTGAGCCAAAAAGTGTTGTTGCTGAAGCATCTCACTAAAAATTATGATTGATAAAAAGGGAGCTTAGGCTTCCTTTTTTATTGGCTGACTGAAAAGTACAGTTTTAATGAGCAGCTATGCCATGACAGTAACTAAAAAAATGATTAGCATGCTCAGCAATGAGAATTGATAAAACAATAAAGCTGAAGGAAAATATTATGTTGGCATACGATGCAGATTTAGAATTATTTCGTGATAATTTTAAACGTTTTATGAATGAGCATATCGCTCCACATTATGACCAATGGGAACACGAAGGAATTATGCCGCGTTCAGTTTGGAGTCAACTGGGCGAAAATGGCTTTTTATGTGTAGATGTTCCAGAAGAATACGGTGGTTATGGCGTTCCAACTTACTATTCATTAATGTTGGTTGAAGAATCTGCTCGAGCTGGTTTTTGCGCATTATCAACTGCTATTTCTTGTCACTCTGAAATTGCTGCACCTTATATTTTACATATTGGAACTGAAGAGCAAAAACAATACTGGTTACCAAAAATGGTTACTGGTGAAGTGGTTGGTGCAATTGGTATGACTGAACCGGGTGCTGGTTCAGACTTACAATCAATGCGTACGAGCGCCATTTTGCAAGATGACCATTATTTACTAAATGGATCAAAAACATTTATTTCAAATGGTCAACATGCTGACCTTGTGGTGCTTGCAGTAAAAACCGATCCTCAAGCGCGTGCGAAAGGGGTGTCGTTATTATTGGCAGATACACATTTGGATGGCTTTAAGAAAGGTACCAACCTCGACAAAATCGGTTTACATTCTCAAGATACTTCTGAGCTATTTTTTGACAATGTTAAGGTTCCTAAAAACCAGTTACTCGGTCAAGCTGGGCAGGGGTTTGCTTACTTAATGCAAGAGTTACCACGTGAACGTACAGCCATTGCATCTACCGCTATTGGCGCTATTCGTGGTGCAATTGATTTGGCAACGGCTTATGTAAAAGAGCGTCATGCATTTGGTCAACCTATTTCACAGTTCCAAAATACGCGTTTTGTCTTAGCACAAGCAAAAATTGATGAGCTTGCTACGGCTGCTTTTTACGAGAGAAACGTTGCTCTATATCAAGAAGGTAAGTTAGATGTGGAAACAGCAGCCGCACTCAAAAGTTTTAGTACGGATATGCAAATGAAAGTCGCAGACAACTTGCTGCAACTCTTTGGTGGTTATGGTTATATGACTGAATATCCAATTTCACGTTTCTTTGTAGATGCTCGTATTCAGCGTATTTACGGTGGTACAAATGAAATTATGAAAGAAATCGTAGCGCGTGGCTTAATTGGTAAAGCCTAATTAAATAGTTTTAAAAAAAGCCTACCTTTGAGTAGGCTTTTTTATATTACCTATTTGTTAGTTCGATAAATGACAGGATAGTCTTGTTGCTTGGGTAACTTGTGTAAGGCCTGATTGATCTTTATTAAAAATGCATCGGCTTCATCTTGACGAAAAGAGTCTTCGGTATATTTGCTACGTTTTTGATTGATGCCACAACCCGTTATTTCCATATTTTCAGGATTAAATGACCAGTCATTTGGGTCCTTTAAGTTAATGTTTAAATCACTTTCACAGCTTTTCCATAAACGTAAAAACTCATTTGATAATTCTGTTTTAAATCCTCGTGCTGGATAGACCGAGAAGCCTTTCATTTCGGGATTAGAAAACTGTATAAACATGTCTACTGGCATACCACCCCAAATAATTGCTGTATCTGCTGGCAAGTATATACCTGATAGATTTTTCTCATTTAAAGCATGTTTTTGCTCAAATTTCTGCCGGAAGTGTTGCGACCGATAGGTCAGTTTTGTTTGGGCTGGGATTGGAATACCACGAACTTGATTGCTGGTAGTTGTCATATAGTACGGAGAATTATCAGTACCATTATATCCTGCTATTATCGGACAACCGCTACAAGCCGTTAAACTATAACTTGCAAGACTCAGTAGACTTAAGACAATAATTTTATTCATTCTATTTTACTGTTCTTTTAACATCTTTAAGCAGTATAGCTAATCTAGGTTTTAAGATGAGTTCAGCATTTTGAAATTTGAGTAATTTCTTATTCCGCTGCCTTCTCACTCTGTTCATGAAATAAAGATTTGCAGTTTTCTAGATCTTTGCACGAAGCAAACATAAGGGCTTTAGGTAGACTTGCATATAAATTTGTAATGTGTTGCTCAGCAGGATTATAAAAATGCCAATAATTAAATTGGTTTGAACGTTTGTTTTCTAAAGCTTTAAAGAAATCTGTTTCATTAAACTTATTATTAGATTGAGTACGAGGCCCACCTTGCTCATGTGTACCGACTGTGGTCATAAGTAAAGGAGAATGATTTGATTTTTGACTTTGCCAATGCTTTAACTGTTGAAATAACATACCTTGGTCAAACCACAGGGAAGGGCTTGCAGCGAAGTAACGTTGAAATGCATCTGGCTTTTGAAAAAAATGATAAAGCACAAACAAGCCTCCAAAAGAGTGCCCATAGATACTTTGTTGCTGGCTATTAATTGGAAACTGTTGTGCAATTTCAGGTTTGAGTTCGTTATTTAAAAATGCAATAAATTGATCAGCACCACCATATTTATATTTACCTTGAGCCTGAAATTCAGAAGAAGGTTTTGGTGTGTAATCGTAAGCACGCTTTTGCACATCAAAAGTTTTTTGCTGAGGATAACCAACCGCTACAATCATAAGTGGATCAAGTCCTAATTTTGTAGAGCCAGCGCCAATCGACTGAGCAATATTGACAGCACTTGGGAAAGTTGCATTTCCGTCTAGTATATATAGTACGGGATACCCATGTTGTGGTGGGGCAACAGGTGGTTTATAAATTTGAATAAGATAATCATGGCCTGTATTTTTAGATTTGATTTGGAATTGTGCCTGATTATTTTGAAAAACGATTTTTGATTGATTTTGTATAGGCATTTCAGCTAGAACATTACTGCTTATTAAAGTACTCAAGATAAAACTAGAAGAAAAAAAGAAAAATGATTTATGCATAACAGATGAAAATAAAATTTATTACTCAAATCATAAATGAAAATCATTATCAAATAAAGCTATCAAAAGAATGTCCGCAAAAAGGTTAATGAAAAATGCTCTTACAGCCATATTGCCTAACAAATCAAAGCAGACTATTGTTATACTCTCGTTTAAAAGATGATTTTACTGAGGCTGCATTCCAATGATCAACGATGATCAAAACAAAACGACTTCTCTTAGTTTAGAACAAATTCGCGAAGATATTGATAGTGTTGATCAACAGATTCAAGAATTATTAAATCGCCGCGCAAGCCTTGCTGAAGCTGTTGCTAAAGCTAAATTTGCTTCCGAAGAGAATCCTTTGTTTTATCGTCCTGAACGTGAAGCACAAGTCTTACGTAAAGTGATGGAGCGTAACCAAGGTCCTTTGTCTGACGTTACCATGGCGCGTTTGTTCCGTGAAATTATGTCGGCTTGCCTTGCTTTAGAGGCGCCGCAAAGCATTGCATTTTTAGGGCCAGAAGGTACTTTTACTCAATCTGCTGTGCTTAAACATTTTGGTAAGGATGCAGTTGTTCGTCCACTACCAACTATTGATGAAGTGTTCCGTGAGGTGGAAGCGGGTAGTGCACATTACGGTGTAGTTCCAGTTGAAAACTCATCTGAAGGTATTGTGAACCATACTTTAGATTGTTTTAAAACATCTAACTTAAATGTGATTGGTGAAGTTGAATTGCGTATTCATCATCAATTCTTAGTCTCTGAAAATACACGTAAAGACAGCATTAAACAGATTTATGCTCACCAGCAAACTTTGGCCCAATGTCGTCAGTGGTTAGACGCGCATTATCCAGGTGTTGAACGTGTTGCCTTAAACTCAAATGCAGAAGCTGCACGCCGTATTCGCAACGAATGGCATTCAGCAGCAATTGCATCTGATATTGCAGCAGGTATGTATAACCTTGAAATCTTACATAGCAATATTGAAGATAACCCGGAAAATACCACTCGTTTCTTAGTCATTGGTCGTGAAAAAATTCCACAAAGTGGCAATGACAAAACATCGTTATTAATTTCAGCACATGATCGTGCAGGTGCTTTATTAGAAATTTTAGCGCCGTTTGCAAAACATAATATTAGCTTAACGAGTATTGAGACCCGTCCAGCATTACCTGAAAAATGGGCTTATGTATTCTTTATCGATTTAGAAGGTCATATTGATCAAGAGAACGTTGCTGCGGCAATCAATGATATTCGTCCAATGGTAAAAGAGCTTCGTATTCTAGGTTCTTATCCTGCTGCTGTTCTCTAATCACTTATGTTGGAATAATGGCATGTATCCAAATAGAGCATGTCATTATGCTTAAAAATAAATTGCTCAGAGGTTTAAATCACTTTGAGCAAAAACAAAGTTGAAGTTATGTCACAACCCCTATTTAAAAAAGTTGCATTTATTGGTTTAGGACTCATCGGGTCGAGTTTGGCGCGTGTTATTTTTGCAGAAAAATTGGCGACAACAGTTGTTGCATCCACACGCTCACAGAAAACTTTAGAAGATGCAAAATCACTTGGCTTAATACAAGAAGGTTTTTCCGATCCTGTAGAAGCTGTGAAAGGGGCCGATTTAGTTGTTTTAGCCTTGCCAGTGCGTGCTACACAAAAAGTGCTTGAGCAAATTAAACCGTATTTGTCAGAAACTACGATTGTAACTGACGTGGGTAGTACAAAAGGTAATGTCGTTGATGCAGCAAAAGCTGTATTTGGTGAAGACTTACCTGTAGGTTTTGTGCCGGGACATCCTATTGCTGGTAGTGAGCACACAGGTGTTCATGCAGGTAAGGTTGATCTATTTGCAAATCATAAAGTGATTTTAACGCCGTTGCCAACAAGTGCAGAATGGGCTGTTGATAAACTGATTCAACTATGGTCGGCTGCTAAAGCTGAAGTGATTTGTATGGATGTTGCCAAGCACGATGAGGTTTTGGCACATACGAGTCATTTACCGCACTTAATGGCATTTAATTTGGTTGAGCAACTTGCAAACCGTGAAGATAATCTTGATATTTTCCGTTATGCAGCTGGTGGCTTTCGTGATTTCTCACGGATTGCAGCCAGTGATCCTCAAATGTGGCATGACATTTTCTTTGCCAATAAAACAGCGATCTTAAATGCTGTCGATGGCTTCGAAAAGCAACTTACAGTACTTAGAAAATTGATTGAAAACGAAGACTCTCATGCATTAATGGGGTTACTCGGCCATGCTCAGGCAGCACGTCAGCATTTCAATCATATGTTAGCCAAAAAACCTTTAATGGAGAAAAATAAGGTGACACAGCAATTCAGTATCTTACCGGGAAATAAGGCATTTAAAGGTAAATTTACCGTACCGGGTGACAAATCTGTGTCACATCGCTCCATTATGTTTGGTGCTATTGCCGAAGGCACGACTCATGTCACTGGCTTCCTTGAGGGCGAAGATGCTTTGGCAACTTTGCAAGCTTTCCGTGATATGGGGGTAAGCATTGAAGGCCCTAAAAATGGTGAAGTGACCATCCATGGCGTAGGCATGCATGGTTTAAAAGCGCCAGCAAGTGCATTGTATATGGGTAACTCTGGTACAAGTATGCGTTTGCTTTCAGGCATGTTATCAGCGCAACAGTTTGATTCAGTGATGACAGGTGATGCATCACTTTCTAAGCGTCCAATGGAGCGTATTGCTAAGCCATTACGTTTAATGGGTGCGCAAATTCAGACTACAGGTGAGAAAGGTACTCCACCTGTCAGCATTACGGGTAGCCAGCAATTAAAAGGTATTCAATACGACTTGCCAATGGCATCTGCTCAGGTGAAATCAGGTATTTTACTTGCTGGTTTGTGGGCTGAAGGCGAAACTTCAGTAACTGAACCAGAACCAACTCGTGACCACACAGAGCGCATGCTTCGTGCATTTGGTTATGACGTTAAAACTGAAGGCAATAAAATTTCACTCGTTGGTGGCGGTAAATTAGTAGGTACTGATATTCAAGTTCCATCTGATATTTCATCTGCTGCTTTCTTTATGGTGGGGGCTGCAATCACAGAAGGTTCAGACGTTGTGCTTGAGGCAGTAGGTATTAACCCTACACGTACTGGTGTAATTGAAATTTTAAAACAGATGGGTGCAGATCTGACTGTTGAAAATGAACGTATTGCTGGTGGCGAACCTATTGCTGATATTCATATTAAAGGTTCACGCACGCTTAAAGGCATTCATATGCCTGAAGACCAAGTACCTTTAGCAATTGATGAATTCCCAGCTTTATTTATTGCAGCGGCTTGTGCTGAAGGCCAAACAGTATTAACTGGTGCGGCAGAACTTCGTGTGAAAGAGTCTGACCGTATTCAGGTTATGGCAGATGGCTTAAAAATTATGGGCATTGACTGCACACCAACTGATGATGGCATCATTATCGAAGGTAAAGGTAAGTCAGGTGATTGGTCACCAATCTTCGCTGGCGGTGAAATTGAATCACACCACGACCACCGTATTGCTATGAGTTTTAGTATGGCAGGTCTTCGTAATTCTGGTCCGATTACAATTCATGGTACTGAAACCGTTGCTACAAGTTTCCCGACTTTCACTGAGTTGGCGAATCGTGCAGGTTTAACAATAGAAGTTAGCCAATAACTTTTTACCTAACACATTTTATAATTGCTAACACAATAGCAACGGCAGCAGCGAGCTAAAAGCTTGGCTGCTGTTTGTTTATTGCTTATGCTAAGTGCAGATAATGATAATAGTGTTAGGACAAAGGATGAAAAAATTACAATTTATTGCCAGTTGCCCACAACATGGGGTGCTTGATCATCCACCAAATGAATGCCATATCACTCAAGAATATGTAGCGGCTTTATTATTTAAACAATTGGGGCATTATGGTTTCGATGCACAGCATATTGTGCATGAACATGAAAAGGTAGAAGTGAGTATTGATAATCATCTTTTACCTTTGTCTATTACTTGTCAAAAAACAGACCATGATGGACACCTGATGTGTGAAATTTCTGCCAATCCAGATGAAGAACAAGACTGGTTTGAGAAAATTGAAACACAAAGCATTATTCGCCAGCTTGCACAGGCCGTTGAAAATAGTTTGAAAGCCGATCAGAGTTTTTCCCAATTTGTTTGGAAGTCTTGATCACTTAAATATATTTTATGAAGTAAGGGTGAACATATTTGTTCACCCTTTTTATTTATTAATATTGATAAGAATTATTTATTTTTGTAGTGACATTATTTAATAAAATTTAACAAACGAAAAAATAATATTGTTTGAATTTTGAACTAATTTTCTATTAATTTAAAAATGCTTTTTAACAAAGAACAACTCAATTTCCTCTTCTTATTTATATTATTTTACAGAGAATTAATATGAACATAATTTCCAGTAATTATTCAAAAGGCTTTGGTATATTGATTATCTCCTTATTATCAGCGTGTAATAGTGATGATAAAGATACGACCATAAACTCAACAAACCAGAAGTTGCTAGAAGGAACAATTACTTCTTTAGAGAATCTTAAGCAAAATCTAGTATGGCAAGAAAATCAGTGTGATAGTGTCTATTCTAAAGTGATCAGTGAGGCAGCAATTGCTCAAAAATCAGCGGCAGAACTAAGAGCCAATATCACTACTTCAAATAATTTAGGAGTTTTTCTTGATAATCAAATTATCCCGAAACTAGCTCAGCTTACTGATGAGTCGACTGTATTAAGAGCGAGGTGTAATGCTCCAGACTATGATGCAACAGGCGTAAGTATTGAACGACCTGCCATGCTAAGGGAAATGTTAAGTGAATGGCAAGGAACAATTAATTTATTAATTCGTCAAATCAATAACCCGCCAAATATGAATCCTGAAATTAAATTAGCGTCATTAACCAACACCAATATTAATCAATCAACACTAGCAAAGTCTAAATTCAAAGATTGTTCAGATAGTTTTTGTCCGGAAATGACGGTTATTCCAGCTGGCAGCTTTTTAATGGGTGGAAATATAAATGAACAAGAGCAACAAAATGTACCGGCTCAATCTCGACCATATGAATTACCTCAACATTTAGTACAAGTCGAAAAACCATTTGCAATGTCAACTTATGAAACAACAATTGCTGAGTTTCAGGCTTTCCAAAAGGAAACTGGATGGGAAGTCGAGGGGTGTCGTAATTGGGAAACACGCAATGGTGTTTTCAATATGTGGTATCGAGATGATTTAAATCCGAATAATTCGGGTATGAATCAAACATCTCAGGATCCTGTTGTATGTGTACGCCGTGAAGATGGAAGAGAATTTGCGAAATGGTTATCTAAAAAAACAGGCCAGACCTACCGTTTACCAACAGAGGTTGAGTGGGAATATGCAGCGCGTGCTGGAACGACAACAGCGTATTATTGGGGAGATGACCTTAATCTTGACCAAGCTTGTAAATATGCAAATGTATTAGATCCATCTACAGCGGCGGCATTACCCCAAACCAGTGGTTGGAGTCTATTTAAATGTACGGATGGTTATGCATTTACGTCACCAGTCGGGAAGTTTTTACCAAACAATTTTGGTTTATATGATATGAGTGCCAACGCACGAGAATGGGTGGATGACTGCTGGCATTCAAATTATGAAAATGCTCCTAGTGTGAATCGTCGCTGGGGTGAAGAAAATAATGGACAGTGTAATTTCCCAGTTTTACGTGGAGGGGCATGGATATATAACACTTATAACGTACGAACTGCTTATCGTAATGCGTATGTAACTTCACAAGCTCGTTCAATTATGTGGGGATTCCGATTGGTTCGCGAAATTTAGCTTTGATTTTTATACCTAATATATTCTACATTTAAAGTCATTTTTTTAATTTATCAGCGTCGATTTTAATAAAAAGCTAAAACTGCGCTGATAAGTTCTTATCTTTCAATAAACCTACGTTTATTAAGAATATTTGTGAGAGTATAAATATATGGTGCCATTTGATTTTTCGAACTTATCTCCTCAAGTGGTTTGGCAGCATTTTCAAACACTTTGCACTATTCCACGTCCCTCAAAGCACGAACAGCAGCTTCGTGAGTTTTTAAAAAACTGGGCTGAAAGTCGAAATTTAGAAACTTACGTAGATGAAGTTGGTAATTTAATTATCCGTAAGAATGCGACCACGGGTAAAGAACATGTGTCTGGCGTTATTCTTCAAGGCCACTTAGATATGGTCACACAAGCTAACACTGGCACAGTACATGATTTCTTTAAAGACCCGATTTGTCCAGTCCTCGAAGATGGCTGGTTAATTGCTAAAGATACTACTTTAGGTGCCGATAATGGTATTGGCGTAGCCTTAGCTTTAGCTGTATTAGATTCAAATGATATTGCTCATGGACCAATTGAAGTTCTTTTAACAGTCGATGAAGAAGCGGGTATGAGTGGTGCACGGCTTTTACAGGCAGGTGTGCTAAAAGGAAAATGGTTATTTAATATTGATACAGAAGAGTGGGGCGAGTTATATCTCGGATGTGCTGGCAGTATTGATGTTGAAGTAGAGCAGCCGCTTAGTTATGAACCAATCCCTGAAAATTTGAATATTATGAATATTCAGGTAGCTGGTCTTAAAGGTGGTCACTCTGGCGTAGATATTCATTTAGGACGTGGCAATGCTAACGTTATTTTGGCTCGCTTTTTAAATCAATATTTAGGCTCACTTGGTGGGCATCTTGTTGAGTTTACAGGTGGCACGGCGCGTAATGCTTTACCGAGAGAAGCTGTAGCGACTATTGCAATTTCATCTAACCAATTGCCTAAATTAGAAAAATTACTCGATGAATATCAAACAGCATGGAAAAAACAGCTACAAGGTATTGATGACAATCTGCAATTAATTATTCAGCCTAATAGTGCTGAAGTGACTGAAGTGATTACTCAACAACAGCAAAACGAGTGGTTACAAGCTTTAGCAACAAGTCCTTATGGCGTTGCAAGTATGAGTCAAGCTTTACCAGACGTAGTTGAAACTTCAAATAATATTGGAGTGGTGAGACTAAATAGAGAAGGCGGAAAAGCTGTTTTAATGGTTCGCTCAATGGTGAACCAAGAAGCTCAAGATTTTGCAGAAAAAATTCAGGCACATTTTAGTCAATTTAATATCACCTCTATACTCACACCGTTAGTTTCAGGTTGGACACCAAACCCTGACTCGGCTGCTCTAAAGTGCTTACAACAAGCCTATCAAAATGCATTTAATATTGAGCCAAATCTTAAAGTGATTCATGCAGGCTTGGAGTGTGGAATTATTGCTGAACATTACCCACATTTACAGATGGTTTCTTTTGGCCCGGATATTCAAGGGGCGCATGCGCCGGGCGAACGAGTAAAAGTAGATACTGTAGAGAAATGCTGGAAGCTACTGGTAACCGCTTTGGCATCCATAGAGTAATTTTTAGGTTTAAGAAGCTCAGTTATGAGCTTCTTAAATTTTAACCTTTACATGAAAATGATCTGGATTTAACTCAACAAACTCGATTTCACAATCAATAAATTTTTCAATCATGGCCGCTTGAGTACGAGTGTGTTCGCTAATACATTGTGCGGTGAATTCACCCCCTTGAGCTAATGTCAAAGGTAGCAGTAACTGGTCTGCCAAATATTCATCTACAACAGCCTGCGAAGATAAATATAGCTTTACATCTTTTGCTAAATGATCAGCTATTTGCTCTGCACTTTTGCTCTTCTCACCTAAAGCTGTAAATAGTTGGCTGTGATATTGATGAGTAACTTTCACATATACTGTATTGCCTTGGCTAATTCCATTTAAATGAAATTGCTGCTGAGAGCTTAAGTTTAGCTTTTTACTTAATGTGGTTAATTCGCGTTGTGCAATTTGTACTTCTTCTGAAAGATTTAATACTGCTGCAAAAGCCTCATTGCTTTGTAAAACACTACGATCTAATAAATTTAGCTTGTTTCGATTTTGCCATGGCTGAATGGTAACTTGAATTTCACCCGCACCAATTGGAAAGAAGCCAGCTTTATTTAATTTAAAATCTACGTTAATTCCAATCTTCGCTAGAGCAGGTAAAAAGCAATGTTCAATAAAATCTGCTGTTGGTGCAAGTGGATTATGTGTACCGCCTGAAATGGTGAGTTCGCTAGCTTCATTTTGTAATAACAAAACAGGTAGAAGCGTTTGTAAAACCAGTGTTGTACTACCCGCTGAACCAATTTGAAATTGATATTTACCACTTTGAACATGCTGAGGTGCGAAATATAAACGCTGGCTATGTAATTCAGCGCCTTCCACATAAGCTTGGCTAATTTGTTGAGATGCCTGTACGCAAACTAAATGCTGGCGCATTAAACCTGGTTTTTTACGTCCTGCACGTATATTAATTAATTCAAACGGTTGGCCTGTAATCATTGAAAGCGCAAGGGCAGTTCTTAAAATCTGTCCACCACCTTCACCTTGTGAGCCATCAATTTGAATGGCTTTTGGCATATTTGCCAAAACTGTATTCACTTCTATTTTCCTTATTTTCTAATTTAATGAACATACTGTCAGTACATGGTAATGCGAAGTAACGCGTGACTTTGCTTTTGACAAAGGTTTGCTAAGTGCATAGTGCTGAGTCTGATAAGTGAATATCGATGCACGGCTCACATGCTGCCATAGCCGCCTGAATTATTTTCAATCCCTCAGATCGGAGTAATGCAGGATCTTGTACTCGCCCAGTATGTCCAAACTTTGATTGTGAAAATGATTTCACAAAATCTATTGTTTAATCGATTAGATCAATTTGCCAATTAGCAGCCTGAATTTTTACGTTTAAGTCACGTAGTTTCGCACTGATATCATCCGCCTGTTTTTGTAAGTTAGAAACAGGAATGACTTTCTTCCACTTAATTTCACGTGAGCTATAACGATCAGGTTCTCGATGTGTATTAGCAATTGCATCGATTAAAATCTTATGCTGTTCAGCATAATTATCGCGCAAGCTTAATAGAGACAATAATACTTTGCCATCTTCCAGTTTTGCTTGTGCATTGGTCAAATGAATACGACAAATCAATTGATTGCTTTCCTGAGTTAAAGCAAATATCTGTTTGATCAGTTCATTTGGATCTTCACTAGGTTCATCACCGTCTTGTACCAATACATTGGCATTGATTCGTTGTTTTAACGAAGCGAGCTTTTTTTGTTGATCGCTTCGAAGTAAAAGTGCTTCTGCGAGTTTCATTTTATTTACCCGTAACAGTTTTAAGTGTTGGCTTCAAAAGTAACCAGAATTTCTGCATCTTTACCTTGGAGGTAAAGATGCTGCCAATGTTGGAGATACTTTGGAAGATATTTATTTGGTGGTCTTATATAGCCCTGTTGGGAATCTTTTAATTCTCCGATTAGACCTTCAATATATGATTTTAAATAAACTGCAATTACCGTGAATTGCTTATCACTTAACGTGGAAAATAGATTTTTACGAAAAAAGTAATCTATTGTTTCAGTGGGTGTTCCTATACTTTTCATTTGAAATTGCCAGTCTACAAATTGTGGATCATCACACATTTTCTTCATGTTTCTCCAAATGGAGTTAGAAGTAAAGAATTGCTTGAAGTTCTCATAAATTGGCATATTTTCATTGAAATTTAATAGTTCTATATAACAGTCAAATTGTGGTTGAAATGCTGGATCTAAAGCATTTGCTGTTATACATATCCCTTCTAAAATGTGATTGAATTTTTCTATATCTATATTTTGCATAGCATTAACCCTTAACACACACCACTTGTCTTAATGTATAAACCACTTCAACCAAATCGCTTTGTGCTTTCATTACATCTTCAATCGGTTTATATGCCGATGGAATTTCATCAATAACCGCAGCATCTTTACGGCATTCCACACCTTCAGTTTGTGCAATCTGATCTTCTACGGTAAAGCGTCGTTTTGCTTCAGTACGGCTCATAACACGTCCAGCACCATGCGAACATGAACAGAAAGATTCCTGATTTCCAAGTCCACGGACAATAAATGACTTCGCTCCCATTGAACCCGGAATAATTCCGTATTCACCTAGACGTGCACGGACTGCACCTTTACGAGTGACCATTACTTCTTCACCGTAATGTTCTTCTTTTTCCACATAGTTATGGTGACAGTTCACTGCTTCCAAACGTGCCTGAAAAGGCTTTGGTACAATAGTAGCCAAGGCTTTAATCGCAGATTGCATCATGATTTCTCGGTTCTTCATCGCAAAGCGTTGAGCCCAACCTACTGCAAACCAGTAATCATCAAAGTGTTCAGTTCCTTCTACTAGGTATGCTAAATCTTTATTTGGCAAATTAATGAAATGCTTCTGCATGTCTTTACGGGCAAGTTCGATAAAATGATTACCGATAGCATTTCCAACACCACGAGAACCTGAGTGCAACATAATCCAAACATGATCATGCTCATCTAAACAGATTTCGACAAAGTGGTTTCCAGTACCTAAAGTCCCCAAATGTTTGCGGTTATTGGTGTTTTTCAAACGTGGATGTTTTGCACAAATGTATTCAAAATCTGCAACAAGATTGGCCCAAGCTTGATCTACCATTTCTGGTGGAGTTTCCCATGAACCACGATCACGTCCGCGCTTAGTCATTCCATGGGGAATTAATCGTTCAAGTTCAGTACGTAGAGCATGTAAGTTATCTGGTAAATCTGAAGCAGTTAAGCTTGTACGGGTTGCCATCATTCCACAACCAATATCTACACCCACAGCAGCAGGAATAATTGCCCCTTTGGTTGGAATTACGCTACCAATAGTTGCTCCTAAACCGAAGTGTACATCTGGCATTACAGCCATCCATTTATAAATAAAAGGCATTTGAGCTGTTTGTAATAATTGTTGTTTTGAGTTGTCATCAACAAGCACGCCTTTAGTCCACATTTTGACTGGCATACTTTTTCCATTTTGCAGAACTTCATAAGAACGTTGTTGCTGCTTTTGTTCAAACTGAGCTTGTTGGTTAATTTCTTCAATGACAGACATTTTCTTTTCCTTTCAAAGCCTGCCTGCCAAGCGTTTGCAGGCAGGTGTTATTCACAATATCCGAATGATGTTGTGTGCTTTGTACTATTGCACTGAGTGTGCCAACTTTTAAAAATATACTTAATTAAAAATATAAGTTATTGAAAATAATATATAAAAACAATTGTTATTTCTGCGCAACTAATTTCTGTTGGAAATTTTAATATTTAAAAGATATCTAAAAGTATATTTAAATATCTTTTTGGATATATGTATTTAATGGGTCTTCCCGTTTTTATCGACTTTTAAAAGCTGTCCAGCTTCATTTAAAGTAAATTCATCAAAATCATTTGCTAAATAAAAATGACCTTTATAAAACTGGCGAACTTCTTCAGTAATAGCTTGCTGCCCAGCTTTATCCTGATGTCGGGGGCTAAAATGCGTCAGAATTAAATTGCTTAAAGATTGCTGTTCTACAAATTCAGCCACCATTTTTGCTGAGCTATGCATTGGACCTTTGCCGACTTTATCTAAAACCGTTTGTAAGTATGTGGACTCATGAATAAGGAGTTGGGCATCTTTGCAAGCGTCAGTTAATAGTTCTGGTTGGTCATTATCACCACCTATAATTGCATGAACTTGTTGATTTTGAATTTTGATAAAGTCTTCAGCTTTTAAGGTTTGTCCTTCAAATTCAATATTGTAGCCTCGTTTCAAAAGGCCCCACATATTGCCTTGAGGTACGCCAAGCTGAGTTAGAGCTTGGGTATCTAACTTCTTCTGAATAGATTTGATATAAATGCTAAAAGCAAAACTTGGAACACGATGGCTTAGTGGATGTGCTTGAACAATGAATTCGTCAGTGATTTGTTGTGGCTGCGTTGCTTCATTCACATCAATAAATTGAAGGGAATAGGGTAAATGTAAATCTGTAAGTTCGGCAGTGATTTCAAACCATTGCTGAATTTCTTTCGGTGCAATCACGATTAAGGGTTTGCTACGGGCATTCATGCCTGCACTTGCTAATAAACCAACTAGACCATAACAATGGTCGCCGTGAACATGTGTAATACAAATGGCAACTAGGTTTTGTAATGAAAGTTTAGCTTGTTGAATACGGTGCTGTGTCCCTTCGCCAGCATCAATTAAAATCCAGTCCTTATTTTTGCTGTTACGAACTGCTAATCCTGAAACATTACGTGTCAGCGTCGGTACACCTGAAGATGTGCCTAAAAAAGTAAAATGAAGCATATTCTTGGAATTTTTTGGTCAAATGCGTATTGTATATTATAGACACTTATAAAATTTTATAGAAATTATGGCGGATGCAAAGAAAACAGTTGTTATTGGCTTTGTCGGTTCTACCCTTGATCAGGGGAGAAGGCCAGATCGCTGGCAGCGTTGGCGTCCTACACTTAGTCTGTTAATGCATGAAGATTTGCTTGTAGATGAATTGGTACTTCTACATGATCGACAGCATCATAATTTAGTTAAATCTATAGCAGCAGATGCTAAAGAGATTTCTCCACAAACTGAGGTTTCTGGACATAAGGTAAGTATTAAAGATCCTTGGGATTTTGCTGAAGTTTATGGTGCACTCTATGACTTTGTAAAAACGTATCCGTTTGATATCGAAAAAAATAACTATTTACTGCATATCACGACAGGAACGCATGTTGCTCAAATTTGTTGGTACTTATTGGTAGATGCACATTATTTGCCAGCTCAACTCATTCAAAGTTCACCTAACCAACACAAGACATCAGAAGGTGAATATAGAATTATTGATCTGGACTTATCTCGATACGATGTTTTAAAACAACGCTTCGATGATGAACAAAAACAAAATTGGCAACAACTTAAAGCCAATATTTCTACTCATAATAAAGCGTTTAATCAGCTTATTGAGGAAGTTGAATTAGTTGCAACCCGCTCAAGTGCGCCTATTTTAATTATGGGGGCAACAGGGGTTGGTAAGTCTCATTTGGCAAAACAAATTTTTCAGTTAAAGAAAGATAAATTTCAATTAAGCGGCCGTTTTATTGATGTTAACTGTGCAACCTTGCGTGGTGATAGTGCCATGTCAACTTTATTTGGTCATATAAAAGGTGCATTTACAGGAGCAGCTGCATCTCGTGCTGGTTTATTAAAAAGTGCTGATCAAGGCATTTTATTTTTAGATGAAATTGGTGAATTGGGACTTGATGAACAAGCTATGTTGCTAAAAGCGCTAGAAGACAAAAGCTTTTTTCCTGTTGGAAGTGATAAGGAAATTCAGGCCGATTTTCAGCTAATAGCGGGTACTAACCGTGATTTGCGCAATGAAGTTCAAGCTGGCCGATTTCGTGAAGATTTATGGGCTCGTTTGAATACGTGGACATTCTTTTTACCAAATTTAAAAGACCGTGTAGAGGATATTGCACCCAATATTGTTTTTGAGTTACAGCGTTTTGCTGCAATTCATCAAAGACAATTACGTTTTCAACGTGATGCATTAGAAACATATTTAAAGTTTGCTAAATCGGCAGATGCATCATGGCAAGGAAATTTTAGAGATTTAGCAGCGAGCGTAACTCGTTTGGCAACTTTATCTCAAGGTGAGTTAATTCGTCGTGAGGCTGTAGAAAAAGAAATTGAGCGCCTAAAGCAACTTTGGCTTATTCAGGGTGAATCTTACAAGGATAAAAATATAGATATTTTGTTGAACTATTTGGATTCTAAACAAATAGAGCAAATAGATGAATTTGATCAGATTCAATTACGAGGTGTGCTCAAAGTCTGTGAAAATTCAAAATCAATGGCAGAGGCGGGAAGACAACTCTTTTCGGTATCTCGCCAACAACGTAATACAACAAATGATAGCGACCGAGTAAAAAAATATTTAGCGCGTTTTGGGTTAAGTTGGAATAATTTTTAGCAGTTACTGTGCTTATGAAATGATGGACATAGACTCAATCTATGCCCATCAAATACACTTTATTTCATGATAATAAAGCGTGTAATGATTTGACGAAGCTGTTTTAAATAACCTGTAAAGAAGTGGTTAGCGCCAGGTAAAATCGTAATTGGATGCTTCTGTGGTTTTGCCCATGCAATTGCATCTGAAAGTAAAGTAATATCATCTTGCTCACCATGAATGAGTAGAATATCACCTTGAATTTCAGGAGTTTTATAGTGACGCAAGCCCACTACAGTTGCTGTTGGTAAGCCACACAAAATTAACTGTACTGGTTGTAATTCTGGGCTAAGCTGCGCATAACATTTTGCCAAAACATGTGAGCCGAAGCTAAAACCGCCTGCATAGAACGGCAAGCCTTCATGAAGCTTACGAACGTGTTCAATGACAGCTAAAATATCTTCAGTTTCGCCATGACCTTCATCATGAACACCTTCACTACCGCCTAAACCACGGAAACTAGGACGGTAAACGATACAACCATATTCATTAAAGATTTGGGTTAAAAGAGCAGGGACTTTATGTTGAGGAGTTCCACCTTGCAATGGGTGCGGATGGCAAACAACCGCAAAGCCTTTGATTTCACCTTCAGGGCGGTCTACAAAAAGTTCAATTTTACCAACTGGACCCTGAATGAAAATTTGCTCAGACATATAAGAATCGATAAATAACAATACGTATTCCTATTTTACCGATAGTCGTCATTGAAAACACAAGTTAGCATTAAAAAAAATCTACTGTTATAGTTGGTATTAAGAATAATTTTTTCAGGTTGTCTATGCTTGCTTTAATTTCTCCTGCAAAAACTTTAGATTATGAAACAGCGTTACCTACAGATGAGTTTACTCAGCCGCGCTTATTAGAAAACTCAGCACAATTAATTGATGTTTGCCGCAAACTTTCCGCTTCGGAAATTGCGACTTTAATGAGTGTTAGTGAAAAAATTGCCACACTCAATGCAGATCGTTTTAGAGATTGGAATCCCGAATTTAATTTCTCAAATGCTCGCCAAGCAATCTATGCATTTAAAGGTGATGTTTACACTGGTTTAGATGCTTATCATTTAAAAGACAAAGATATTGATTTTGCACAGCAGCATTTGCGTATGCTCTCTGGTCTATATGGTTTATTGCGTCCTTTAGATTTAATGATGCCTTATCGTCTTGAGATGGGCACTAAATTAAAAAATACGCGTGGCCATAATTTGTATGAATTTTGGGGTGATATCATCACTAACCAGATTAATGAAGACTTGGCCGCAATTAAATCTGAATTACTAGTAAATCTAGCTTCGGATGAATATTACAAGTCTGTGAATGAAAAGAAAATTAAGGCTGAAATCGTGAAGCCTGTTTTCCTTGACCAGAAAAATGGCAAATATAAAGTCATTAGTTTCTATGCGAAAAAAGCACGCGGTTTAATGGCTCGTTTTATTATTGAAAACCAATTAAATAAAGCTGAAGACATCAAAGCGTTTAATACAGAGGGTTACTACTTTGATGCTGATAACTCATCTGCAAAAGAGTTGGTATTTAAACGTGATGAGCAAGTAGCTTAGCCTTACTCAAATTAAACTCTAGTAAGCTGTAACTATCGTGAGGTGGCATGGATGCCACTGTTTCGCTGTATTACATGGATGTAATATCAGCGAAACAAAAGATTTTTGTTACTTTTCATCTTTGAAAAGTAACATGCCTATACAAGTTGCATTAAAGTTAAAACGGCAATTAAAGGCTGTATTCTCACCAGAAATAGATTATTTAAAGAAATAACCTGTTTCTGGTGAACTTGCATTTGCCATGCGTTTACGTGGCATACGACCAGCTAAAAATGCTTCACGTCCTGCTTCAACAGCTTTTTTCATGGCAGAAGCCATTAAAATAGGGTTTTGCGCAGCTGCAATCGCTGTATTCATGAGCACGCCGTCACAACCGAGTTCCATTGCAATAGCGGCATCACTTGCTGTACCAACTCCTGCATCGACTAGGACAGGTACTTTCGCATTTTCTTTAATAATTGAAATAGTGTGTGGATTTAAGATACCTAAACCTGAACCAATCAAACTACCTAAAGGCATAATTGCGACACAGCCCATACTTTCAAGTTCTTGAGCAATGATTGGGTCATCAGACGTGTAGACCATAATCTCAAAACCGTCATCAATCAAAGTACGAGCGGCTTTTAAAGTCTCGGTTACATTTGGATATAAGGTTTTTTCATCACCTAAAACTTCGAGTTTTACCAAGTTGTGACCGTCTAGAAGTTCACGCGCTAACATACATGTGCGTACTGCGCTATCAGCATCAAAACAACCTGCGGTATTTGGCAAAATTGTATATTTTTCTGGTGGAATGACTGAAAGTAAATTCGGTCGATCTGGATTTTGTCCAATATTCACACGACGAATTGCGACAGTTACAATTTCTGCACCACTGGCTTGAATAGCTAAATCCGTTTCATTTAAGTCTTTATATTTGCCAGTTCCTACCAATAAACGAGATTGAAAAGAACGTGAACCAATAATGAGAGGGGTGTCTTGCATGGATAACTCCGACTTAGCCGCCGCCAACAGCGTGAATAATTTCGATACGGTCATGTTGAGCAATCGTAATTTGCTCTAATTTGCTTTTAGAAACGATTTGCTGATTGTGTTCAACAGCAAAACGTTTTCCTTCAAGTGCCAGTTCCTGAATGAGTTGCAACAGGTTTTGGCTAGGCGTGTCCGTTAATTCGCCATTTAAATAAATTTGCATGATCACATTCCGACTATTTAGCGTATTTGAAAGCATTCCAAGCCAAGATCAGCCATCCAGCAATCATTAAGGCTCCACCGATTGGTGTAATTGCGCCTAATATTCGTGGTAAACCTAGTGCCATGATATAAAGCGAACCACAGAAAAATAGAATACCAATTTGAATAAGCAAGAAAGATAACTTGATTGGAAAGAGAGGAAGAACCTTACTTAAAATACCAAGTGCTAGTAGGCCTAAAGCATGATAAAAAAAGTAATCGGTTGCAGTCTGCCACCAAGCAAGTTGCTCAGGACCCGCGTGAGCTTTAAGACCATGTGCTCCAAAAGCACCCAACATGACTGCAAAAGCAAGATTAAGGGCTGAAATGGCAATCCACATAACAAAAAACGCTACTGAATAATGAAAGGCAACGTTACCATAGAATAGGTTGGCTAAACATAGCCAGATAAAACAAAAGGGCTTATCGCCCTTTTATTTTTTTCATTTAATTTAGCTTGCTGACATTGCGACTTTAATTTTTTCCATCGCATTTTTTTCAAGCTGACGAATACGTTCCGCAGAAACATTATATTCAGCAGCAAGCTCGTGTAGGGTAGATTTATCATCATCTAACCAACGACGCTGCAAAATATTCCGCGAACGATCATCTAACTGATCCATGGCATCATGTAAAGCAGATGTGCTTTGCTCTTCCCAGTCTTCATTTTCAACTAAACGAGCAGGGTCGTAGCGGTTATCTTCAAGATACAACGCAGGCGCTGTGTGTGGTGTGTCATCGTCGTCATCGCCTTGTGCCTCAAAGGCAGCATCATAAGCGGTTAAACGACCTTCCATTTCCAGAACTTGTTCTGGAGTTACATTTAAGTCATTAGCAATCGATTGAGCTTCTTCGAGCGTTAATTTTTTACTCGATTTTTTTAGGCTACGTAAATTGAAAAATAATTTACGTTGAGCTTTTGTCGTTGCAATTTTGACAATACGCCAGTTGCGAATAACGTATTCGTGAATTTCTGCCTTAATCCAGTGGACGGCAAAAGAGACAAGACGTACGCCCATATTTGGGTCGAAACGTTTTACGGCTTTCATTAAGCCTAAGTTACCTTCTTGAATAAGGTCGCCTTGTGGTAGGCCATAACCTGCATAGCTGCGCGCAATATGAACGACAAAACGTAAATGCGACATTACCAGCATTTTTGCGGCATCAAGATCTTGGTCATAATAATAACGTTCAGCAAGTTCTTTTTCTTGCTCGGCCGTTAAAATAGGAATCTGATTGACAGTACTGATATATGCACCAAGGTTTACACCGGGCGCAGACAATGACAGGGGCATCAATTGATTGCTGCTGTCACTCATGAGTTCTCCTTATAGGATAGGATGGATTAACCAATAAATTCATCTTAATTTGAATTGTCTTCATAATTAAGGAAAATTGGGTAGAAAAATGTAAAATTTTATGCAGTTTCTAATCTTTTATTTTATCAAAGAATCATTGAGTTTCAATTAAATAGTGAAATTCTCTTTCCGAAATCTGCGTGGTTTGACACATAAAATGATGTAAATTGCAGTAACGGGTTACATCAATTTCACTATGTGGGTCAGATGACTTTAATAAAAACAGTTGCTTTCCAGATACTTTTTTAAGCTCACGTTTTAGCATTAATAAAGGCATTGGACATGGTTGGCCAAGCGCATTAATTTCAATGGGGGTAATAGCAGAAGAGGTAGTGCTCATTCATCATAAAAACAACTAAAAAAAATATTCTAACAAATTTTCTTATGAACTCTAGCTGTTTTATAAAATTATGAGGTCACGGATTCTTATAAAAATTCTAGTCATAAGGTGTTTAAAAAAAGAGCTAAAAAATAGGGGAAATATTTGAAAAAAATTCTATTAATTGTCATAAACCCGTGTTAAGCTCGAACCGTTTTAGGGATTACCACACAGTTAAATTGTTTTAATAACCTATAACAAATGGATGTAACCGGAAATTGTTGATAGTTTTACAGAATGATTACAAGCTTTAAGATTATAAAAATTTTAAATCCTTGTTTACTCTGCTGTTTGCAACACCGGAAGGTCCTTTTTTCATCATCTGAGGATTGACTTATGACAGCTCGTGAACAAGGCGTAGTAAAGTGGTTTAATGACACTAAAGGCTTTGGTTTTATTCAACGTAACGGCGGCGACGATGTATTCGTTCACTTCCGTGCAATCGTAGGTGACGGTCACCGTTCTCTACGTGACGGTCAACGCGTAGAGTTTAGCGTTGTACAAGGTCAAAAAGGTTTTCAAGCTGAAAACGTTCAGCCTTTAGACTAAGACTAAATTCATCTTTTTGATGAATCATGGACGCTCCAATTTTTGAATTGGAGCGTTTTTGTTTATAATGATCTTCTCATTCGAGAGATTGTTTGTTAGAGCACGTATTTATGACATCTGGTTTTGAAACCTTGAATTTACATCCGCAACTTAAAAAGGCGATTGATGCTTTAGGGTTTACTCAAATGACCCCAATTCAGCAAAAGGTTTTAAAATATACATTAGCCGGGCATGATGCAATTGGGCGAGCACAAACAGGAACAGGTAAGACCGCTGCCTTTCTGATTAGTGTAATCAATGATTTACTCAATAATCCGATTAAAGAGCAACGTTTCCGTGGCGAGCCTCGTGCTTTAATCTTGGCACCTACTCGTGAGTTGGCATTGCAAATTGAAAGTGATGCGAAATTCCTCACAAAATTCTCTAATTTACATGTCGTAACCCTATTGGGTGGTGTCGATTTTGATAAGCAGAAGAAGCAACTTGATGCTAATTTTGTTGATATCATTGTTGCTACACCTGGCCGTTTAATTGATTTCGTAGAACAAAAAGAAGTCTGGCTCGATCAAATTGAATTTTTAGTGATTGATGAAGCTGACCGTTTATTAGATATGGGCTTTATTCCTTCGGTAAAACGTATTGTTCGTTATTCACCACGTAAGGAACAACGACAAACCCTCATGTTTTCAGCGACATTTAGCTACGACGTCTTAAATTTGGCAAGACAGTGGTTGTTTGAACCTGTAACAGTTGAAATTGAACCTGAACAAAAGACCAATAACGATGTTGAACAACGTGTTTATGTTGTAGCCAAACAGGATAAATATCGTCTTTTACAAGATATTTTGCGTGAAGAACCGATTGATAAGGTCATGATCTTTGCAAATCGCCGTGATCAAGTGCGCCGCCTATATGACCATTTGAAAAAAGATGGATATAAAGTGGGAATGCTCTCGGGTGAAATTGCTCAAGACAAACGTATGAAAATGTTAGAGCAGTTTAAGCAAGGTAAACACAACATCATGATTGCAACCGATGTTGCTGGTCGTGGTATTCATGTGGATGGCGTATCGCATGTAATCAACTTTACTTTGCCTGAACAGTCTGATGATTATGTACACCGTATTGGCCGTACTGGTCGTGCAGGGGCGCAAGGTGTAAGTATTAGTTTCTTGTCTGAAGATGATGCTTTCTATTTACCAGAAATTGAAAAAGCAATTGGTAAAAAACTACCGCTCACACGATTAGATGGGTATTGCTAATAAAAAAAATCCCAATCAGTTGATTGGGATTTTTTTCACTTAATTAATTTTACAGTAAAAAGTAAGAGTGGTTTGGTAATCATCATCTTTTGCTAAAGACGCATTTTTACCGGTTAAACTACCAATGACGCCTGCTGCAGCTTCTACCATTTGACCAGTTTTTTCACTGACTACATCTTTTAATACACCATGATAAGTGGTTTTTTCATCAACAATAACTGGGGTTGTGCTCTTAGAGCAGGTTTTTTGTGCGGCAGTCACTGCATTGTTTTTTGCAATTAAATTAGTTTTACCAATACCAGTTACTTCAAACTGATTATTTTCTTTTTGAATTGCTAAAGTGTTTTTAGGAGTAGTTGCACAAGCACCTAGTAATAAAATAACGCTACTCATTGCACTCGCTAAAATTATTTTTTTCATGATTCACCTAAGTTAACCGCCAAAAGATAGGGTTATTTGAACATAAGTTTTCTAATTGATTTTGAAGACGTTGTATGAGTTTTGAAGTTTTGTATTAAAAAATGTCAAACTATGAGTTGGCTAAGTTTATAAGCTAGATTCCATGGTGGATTAACGGTAGATTATGCTAATCTATTTCGAATTTTTGAGTTAGATCAATATTAATGACGGATTCAGCAATACAAATAATTCACCAAAATATTCATCAGCGTCAGTCTATTGGCCAATTAATTGAACCCGCTCCAAACTCAGATCAATTAGAGTTGGCTTTTCAGGCTGCTTTAACAGCTCCAGATCATCATAGACTTAAGCCAACACGTTTTGTAATTGTTTCTGGCGAACAACGTGGAGCTTTTGGTGAGGTTCTAGCAAAAGCTTTGGCAGATTTAGGTGAAACTGATCCTGCTCAACTTGAACGCGTTAAGCAACATCCTTTTCGCGCTCCGCTACTTATTTTAGCGCTTACTCAGTTGCAAGATCATCCTAAAGTGCCACATTTTGAGCAAATCTTAAGTACAGGTGCGGCAGTACAAAATCTTTTGTTATCTTTGCAAGCTCAAGGGTTTTCAACCATGTGGCGTAGTGGTGCTGTTGTCGAATCAAATTGGTTAAAACAGCATTTAGGTTTGCAACCCCATGATTTAATATCAGGTATTATTTACGTTGGCACAGCAGCTAAAGCAATTGCACCGCGTGCAGATATTGAAAGTAAAGAATTCGTAAAAGTTTGGCAGGCTTAAACGTCTGTAAAAGTAAGAAATAGGATAATAAAGCATGGCTGAATTTAAGTTTACAGATTTGGTGGAACCTGTTGCGGTCGATAAAAAAACGGCATTACGCATTACTGTTTTAGGTGGCGGTAGCTTTGGTACAGCCATGGCTAATTTGGCTGCTCGTAATGGCTGCGATACCATGATCTGGATTCGTGATGCCGAAACAGCCGAAGAAATTAATAAAACCCATATTAATAAGCGTTATTTGCCAGACTTCACTTTAGAATCTTCATTGCGCGCTGTTTCGGATTTGGAACAAGCTGTATGTGATCGAGATATTATTTTGGTCGCAATTCCTAGTCATTCTTTCCGCGATGTTTTAAAACAAATCGCGCCTTATATTACTGCGCAAGCAGTCGTGTCTTTAACCAAAGGTGTTGAAGCTAAAACGTTTAGTTTCATGAGCGATATTATTCGTGAAGAATTACCAGAAGTTCCATACGGTGTATTATCGGGTCCAAACCTTGCCAAAGAAATTATGGCAGGTATGCCATCTGGTACGGTGATTGCAAGTGATTCGGAACTTGTTCGTTATGCTGTACAACATGCACTGCATAGTGCGTTATTCCGTGTTTTTGGTAGTGATGATGTGCATGGCGTTGAATTAGGCGGTGCGCTTAAGAATATTTATGCAGTCGCGATGGGAATTGGGGCAGCATATAAAATTGGTGAAAATACCAAGAGTATGATCTTAACGCGTGCTTTGGCTGAAATGAGCCGTTTTGCGGTAAAGCAGGGTGCAAATCCACTTACGTTCTTAGGTTTATCTGGTGTTGGTGACTTATTTGCGACTTGTAATAGTCCATTGAGTCGTAATTATCAAATCGGTTATGCATTAGGTTCTGGTAAGACACTTGATCAGGCAAGTAAAGAGTTGGGTCAAACTGCAGAAGGTATTAATACAATTGTTCAAGTGCGTGGTAAAGCAGAAGAACTGGATGTGTATATGCCAATCACCAATGCCTTATATGAAGTAATTTTTGAGGGTGCTCCACCATTAAATATTGCGCTTTCACTTATGAAAAATGGGCACCGTAGTGATGTTGAGTTTGTTTTACCTCATCATGAAGTCTGACGAATAAATGTCATAAATTGTGGTTATAATGCAGGAATTATTAACAAGGAAATTTTATGCAACTGACATTAGTTCGTCATGGGGAAGCTGCTCCGCCAGTAAATGGTAATGATATTAAACGTCCACTTACTGCGCGTGGACATGCACAGGCTGAGCAAACAGCAATATTTTTAAAAGATATTGTTAAACCAGATATTTTTGTTGTTAGTCCGTTACTGCGTGCTCAAGAAACATTAGCGCATATCCAGACATATTTTAAAGATGTGCCTGTATTATTGTGCGATAAAATTAAGCCAGATGATGATGCAAGAGAAGCGGTTGAGTGGTTGTCTCAAATTCCTTATGAGTCGATTGTGGTGGTTTGCCATATGAATGTTGTCGGTCATATTGCAGAGTTACTTACTCATGAGAACTTCAATCCATTTGCCCTTGCCGAAGCTAGAATTTATGATCAAGCTGTTATTGCAAATGGTTTATCAACACAAAAGAATAGTTTTATACCCACAATATAATTAAAAAGGTTATTTAGCCGACATGCTGTATATAAGGATGCCTGAAACCAATGGAACATGGCATTGGTCTAACGGAGAGAACTGGTTGCAGGCTACAAGTCTCGATCAATTAATACAAGACTTGCAAATACACCAAGGAAAAGAAGCTACAGTCTTTTTTCCGAGTCGTCATGCTCAAATGCTTCAGCAAACTATGGCAAAGTCCCACTATAAACAGCTTGGGGCTGATGGGGTTAAATATCTACTTGAAGAGTTTGTGACTTTGCCGATTGATCATATGAAAGTGGTTCATCATTTTCATGGCGATCAGTTAACTATATTGGGTGTTGCTCAGGGGATGGTCGAGACATGGCAACATTCTTTAGCATTGTTACCAACTAAACTTGCGGCTTTACTACCAGATTTTCTGATTTTACCTGAACCACAAGCTCAGCAAGTTATGCTGTGTAATATTGGTCATCAGCTCTTGGTGCGTGAAAATAAGTGGTTGGGCAATTCAGTTGATGATTTGGGGCTTTTTTTAGAATTTCAGGCAGCCGAAACGCATTATCAATATAGCGGTTTAACCGTAGAGCAGCTCGAAAGTTTAGAGGCGGCTTCAAGTGCTGACGAACGTTCTGAGTTTATTTATCAATTCCAGCCTTTAGATAAAACTAAACAACATCCTTTTAATGTTTTGCCAAAGTCAAAAGGCCAAGAGCGTACTTTTTCTAACTATTGGAAAGCTTGTGCTGCTATTGTTTTAGCAATTATTGTGGTGCAATTTAGTTATGATTTATTGCGTTGGGTTAAATTGAAAAAAGTGGCGAACCAAACCTCTGACCAAACAATTGAACAATATAAATACTGGTTTGGGCCATCTAGTCGCGTAACCGAACAAAATATTAAAGGTCAATTTGAAAGCCATTTAAGAATGAGCCAGCAGGGTGATACTCAAGCACTTTCTTTGTTAAGTCGTGTTGGGCCTATTTTAATGCAAAGACAGATTTTGGCTCAGCAACTTAATTATGATGCTTCAATCCTAACAATGGCATTAAAAGCAAAATCGGCAGATGATTTACAAGCTTTGACACAACAATTGAATCAGCAAGGATTTAAGGCTGAGCTAGGTAATGTCCAAGCAAATGGTAGTGGTGCAATTGGGGTGGTGAAAATACAATAATGAAAATGTTAGCTCAATTGCAAAATCGTTTTGATCAGTGGATTGAACAAGTTGTTCAATATTTGGATCGTTTAACGGTCCGTGAACGTATTATGGTCATCTTTACTACAATTTTTGTGGTGGTGGCGATCATTGGCTCTTCGCTTTGGAAAATGCATTCTTTGGCAGAACAACAGCAAAAGCGCTTAAATGATTTAAAAGACCTAATGGTGTGGATGCAAAGTAATGCTGTTACTATGAAGCCTGCAAATGAGCTTGAACTTGATAAGTCTGGAAAAATTCAAAGAGTCGCTCAACAGCAAGGTTTAACTGTGACTTCTCAGCAAAATGGAGAGCAGTTACAAATTGTTGTAACACATCAAAATTATGCAATTTTAGCTAACTTTTTAACACAACTTGCACAGATGGGTCTTAGTATTCAGAAGATGGAAATGGTTTCCAGTGAAGGTCAGATTAAATTAACAGCGACAGTTCAATAACATATCAAAATATGCTTATGTCAAGCATGGTGTTTTGTGCTACCTGTGCCTATAATATGCGTACCTAAAATCAGTAGATTGTGATTGGTATGTTATATTCACTTGCTCGCCCGATGTTGTTTAGTTTAGCACCAGAGCGTGCCCATGAATTAACATTATCCATGCTTGATAAAGCACATAAGCTAGGCATGATGCGTCAGGCTGTACAAGCAAAGCCGACCAAATGTATGGGAATCGAGTTTCCTAATCCTGTAGGTTTGGCTGCGGGGCTAGATAAAAATGGTGCTCATATTGATGCCTTAGCCGGATTGGGTTTTGGTTTCATTGAAATTGGCACAATTACACCTCGCCCACAATCAGGCAATCCAAAACCACGTTTATTCCGTATTCCTGAAGCTAAAGCCATTATTAACCGTATGGGTTTTAATAATGATGGTGTTGATAAGCTTATTGAAAATGTTAAAGCTTCAAAATTTAGAGGCATTTTAGGAATCAATATTGGTAAAAATGCCGATACGCCTGTTGAAAAGGCGGTTGATGATTACTTAATTTGTCTTGAGAAAGTTTATAACTACGCGTCATATATTACAGTTAATATTTCATCTCCAAATACTAAAAACTTGCGTAGTTTACAAAGTGGTGATGCGTTAACTGAATTGTTGCAAACACTAAAAGCACGTCAACTTGAGTTGGCTGAGCAATATAATCATTATGTTCCTTTGGTTTTAAAAGTCGCTCCTGACCTTACGGCTGAAGATGTTGAATTTATCTCTGCACAATTACTTGATTTTAAAATTGATGGTCTTATTGTGACTAATACGACTTTATCGAGAGAAGGGGTTGAAAACCTGCCTTACGGTAATGAGTCAGGTGGCTTGTCAGGCGCTCCTGTATTTGAAAAAAGTACAGAATGTTTGCGTTTATTTGCTCAATCATTAAAAGGACAAATTCCTTTGATTGGTGTGGGTGGTATCTTGTCTGGTGAGCAGGCTTTAGCGAAACAACAAGCTGGCGCAACACTTGTTCAAATTTATAGTGGTCTAATCTATACGGGACCAACACTTGTAAAGCAATGTGTTGAAGCTATGACCTAATTGAACATGAACACTATTGATATCATCATTCTAATACTTTTGCTCATTGGGGGGCTAAACGGTTTGCGACAAGGATTTATAAAAGCCTTTGCGAACTTGGTAGGATGGATTTTTGCATTAATTATGGGTGCAAAATATGCTGTTCTTCTAGCTCCGTCAATGTCGGGTTTAAGTCAGGATCCGGTGGTTCAAAAGATTGCGGCTTTTGCATTTATTGCACTCATTATTATTGTTTTAACTTGGATCGTCACTGCAATTTTAAATGGCCTCTTGAAAAGTTTGAAATTGGGGCCATTAAATCGTTTAGCAGGTGGCGCTTTTGGTTCCTTAAAAGGTTTACTAGTTGTTCTTGTGACCATGCAAGGCGTAGGACCTTGGGTTGAAAGTTCAGCAAACTGGAAACAGTCCATACTTATACAGTTTTTATTGCCTTATGCACCTTTAGCAACAGAGTTGTCTAAAGATGCAGCAAGTGAGGCGTATCATCAGATAACATCTGGAGGTAGTGCATCAAGCACCCCTTCAAAAACAATGGACGAATCGGATGAATCAGAAACCCGATCCGACCATTCAACAAAGAATCCTTTTTATTAATTCCTAGCTTGTCTGCGAGGTTGCTATGTGTGGAGTTGTTGGTATAGCCGGTAAATCGCCAGTGAACCAAATGTTGTTTGATGCATTAACGATGTTGCAGCATCGTGGGCAAGATGCAGCTGGAATAGTAACCTGCCATGAAGGCCGTCTTTTCCTTCGTAAGGATAACGGTATGGTGCGTGATGTCTTTCATACTCGTCATATGAGAGCATTACTTGGTAATTATGGTATTGGCCATGTACGCTACCCAACTGCTGGCTCTGCTAGCAGTGCTGAAGCTCAACCATTTTATGTGAACTCACCTTATGGGATTACACTTGCACATAATGGTAACTTAACCAATGCAGAAGAAATTCATGATGACCTGTTTAAAACAGATTTACGTCACATGAACACTGATTCTGACTCAGAAGTTCTTTTAAACGTTTTCGCACATGAGTTGCAAAAGAAAGGAACATTAAACCCTACAGCTGAAGATATTTTCCATACAGTTTCTCGTGTGCATGAGCGCTGTCAAGGTGCTTATGGCGTGGTAGCTATGATCACTGGTCATGGTTTGGTTGGTTTCCGTGATCCAAATGGTATTCGTCCACTTATTTATGGTTCGCGTGAGACTGAACAAGGTGAGATGGAATATATTATTGCATCAGAGTCTGTAGCGATTACTGCACTTGGTTTTAAAATCGAGCGTGATATTGCACCAGGTGAAGCAATTTTCATTGATTCAGAAGGTCAATTATTCACTAAACAATGTGCAGCAGAACCAAAATACCGCCCATGTATTTTTGAATATGTTTATTTTGCTCGTCCAGATGCAATTATTGATGGTATTTCAGTTTATAAAGCTCGTTTAAAAATGGGTGAAAAATTAGCGCATAAAATTTTGCGTGACTGGGGTGAAGACCATGATATTGATGTGGTTATCCCAATTCCAGATACCAGTCGTACTTCTGCACTAGAACTTGCAAATATTCTTGGTGTGAAGTTCCGCGAAGGCTTTATGAAAAACCGTTATATCGGTCGTACCTTCATTATGCCGGGTCAACAACAGCGTAAAAAATCTGTACGTCAAAAATTAAACCCTGTTGAGTTAGAGTTTAAAGGTAAGAACGTCTTATTGGTGGATGACTCTATTGTACGTGGTACTACGTGTAATGAGATTATTCAAATGGCGCGTGACTCAGGTGCGAAAAAAGTATACTTTGCTTCAGCAGCACCAAAAGTGATGTATCCAAACGTTTATGGTATCGATATGCCTGCTAAGACTGAGCTTATCGCTTCGGAACGCAGTGTAGAAGAAATTCAAGAAATTATTGGTGCTGACCGTTTAGTATTCCAAGATTTGGAAGACTTGAAGAACGCCGTACGTACAAGTAAGGTTCCTACATTGACTGAGTTTGATTGCTCTGTTTTTGATGGAATTTATGTAACTGGCGGTATCGATGCAGACTATCTGAATAATTTGGAGCAGAAGCGTAATGACTCTGCGAAAAAGAAAAAAGATGGTTATATTGATGTCAATATTGATGCAGCGTCAGTAGATTTGACGGGTATTAAAGAAGAATAGAAATAGCCGAAAAAAGCGGGTGTTTCCCGCTTTTTTCTTTTATGATGAAACTTAACAATGTAATTGGGATTATTTACATTGAAAGAAGTAAGCCACTATTTAATCGAAAATAAGAATATGGCATGGTCCATCACTATGTGTTTGGTCGCTGTGCTTTTAACTATTTTTATTTTAAATCTCATTTTGGGTTTACTTGTTCATTTCTTTGATTATAGCCAGCCAATTTGGTGGCATGCTTTAAGTCCATATTTTGTTGCTCTTTTGCTTTTTATTATGATTTGGTCAGTAGTGACCGAGCTGTATATTTTGCGTAAAGGAGGACATTCACTTGCTAAACAGCTTAAAGCGCGTCGTTTGGTAAAAGGTGAGAGTACACCGGAAGAACATGCTGCATTAAAAATTACAGAACATTTGGCGCAAACATTTTCTCTAAATATTCCAACACTTTATGTTTTGCCTGACGAAGTAGGGGTGAATGCATTAACTGCAGGTTTTCACTCAAACGATATTGTCATTATATTGACTTGGGGAGCTTTGCAGAATCTAGATGAACTAGAGCTGTATGGTCTATTGGGTCATGAGTTTAACCAGATTTTATCCGGGGAAGCTGTAGAAAATACTAAATTAAAAATTTTATACAGTGGTTTAACAACTTTCAGTCAATGGGGTAGTAAGCTCGCCAAGCAGGGTTTTAAACGTTACAGTCCTGGTTATAAGCATAAATTTGAAACAGTCTTTGTAGCTGTCGGTGGTGTAATCTGGCTAGCAGGAAGCTTGGGTGTATTAATCACACGTTTTATTAAATATTTAACATTAAGTGGTCGTACGTTCCGCAACGACCAAAAAACCATGCGGTTGCTAAAAAATAGTACGAACACCCAAACTTTATTGCGTATTTATGTTCACCATTCAGGTTCGCAAATTCATAGTGCTTATTCTGAATCTATTGCACATATGTGTTTTGCAAACTCACTTAGTCCTCAAAGTTGGATGAACATTCACCCAAGTATTCGTGAGCGTATTTACGAACTTAATCCAACTCTATTGCAAGATTTACAATTAGAAAATTTAAAGAAACTTCGCAATAGACCGTTATTTAGTCTTTTTCGTTCATTAGAAGAATCTGAAACAGAAATTTATATTCCGTGGTCATCACCACAGCCTTTGCCTTTGTTGCGCCTTTCTCCAATTAGTTTTGCATTAAATGATGCGATTAAACCTTTAAGTAATGATATTCGACGTAATAAAAAACGCCCGGAGCTCATTCAGCGAGCATTGCAAACCGCTACTGGTTCACGTGAGGTGATGGTTGCAATTTTAATGATTCGCCAATATCGAGAATTTATTCCACAAGAAGCTCCGGTAAGTCATTCGATTGTCGATGCTTTGCTTAATTTAGATGGTCGTATTCATATTCAGATATTTCACGACGCATGTAAAAATATTGGCCATATGCCTGCAAGTATTGCGCGTCAATTTTTGACCAAACTGGCTCTCATTATTCAGGAAGATGGTGAAATAGGACTGCTTGATGCCTTGTTATTAGAGCGGGTTAAATATGAATTGAACCTGATGCCACTTCATTTACCTACGGCATTTGAAGAAGTAAAGCCTCAAATAGTGCGTTTAATTGATGCACTACTTCATGTGCAGCAAATTAATAGTCCAAACCAGTTGGAAGTCCGTGAACGTATTTTACGTTCATTGCTAAACCCAGATGAAATGAATATTTATGATGAAATTTCGGATGAGCCTTTGGATTTGGCTGAAATTTTAAATGACATTGCTGGGCTTTTACTTCGTGATCGTTTAAGCATTTTGGCAATTGCTGAAATGTGCTTATGGAGTGACCGAATTATTACTCAAGATGAACTTGATGTACTTGAGTTGCTCTATTGGCGATTTGGTTTTGAGTCAGATGAAATTGTAGAGCAAATGCAGAAGAAAAATAGCGTTATGATTATTTAAGAAACATATGTGGTTTTGAAAAGAGATCATTTAAAGAAAACGCTGAAAAAAAATCAGAAGCCCGTTAGAATGTGAGTAGATTAGAGGTACTGATTTAAACATGATTGGGCAGCAAAGAAATATACTGGCAACTTTAGGAATCGATGTGTGGATTCCTAGAACACAAGTGTGCCAAAAAAATAATGCTCATACTTTATGGCGTGATCAAGTTGCTGAGCCTCATATTCCAATTAATATACCTGTTGCTGTAGATATTCCTGCATTTGAACAGGCACCATCTAATCCTGAACTGCTTGAAGTTGCTAAAGTGGTTGAGGAGCCTTCAATAGCCATTGTAGATGTTCCACAGCCTGAAGTGGTTGTAGAAAAACCTATAGTTGTTGAGCGAGAGGCAATTGCTCCATTTGAATTGCAGGCTTATTGTCTTGAAAAGTGTGTAATCTTTGTTGATGTAACTGCATTAGAGAAAGAGGAAAAGCAACTTTGGGCAAATATACAAAAGGCCAAAGTTGGACATTATGCTGAATTAAGGTGGCCTTTTCCATTAGTAGCTTATCAAGATCAACGCGGTGTCGGTTCATATATTCAAGGTTTTTTAGATGCTGTAGCGGCAGAAAAAAAGATTTTGTGTTTAGGTAAATGTACCTATATTCAACATGCAAATATTATTCATTTAGCTAGTTTAAAAGAAATGTTAGATAAGCCTCTCCTTAAAAAAAGGCTGTGGCAACTTATGCAAGATAACAATGAGTAGTAGGGATATACATGAAAAAGGTTGTGGTTTTTAGCCAAATTGATGAAGAAATTTTGTCACGGTTACAGCGGGATTATCATGTTGTCGTATTAAACCCTAAACTGGGTGATATTAATGAACAGATAAGAAAAGAAGTTGTAGATGCTGATGGAATGATTGGCGCGGGGCGCTTGCTCAATGAAAGTAATCTTGCTCCATCACAAAAACTAAAAATTATTTCATCTGTGACAGTTGGCTATGATAATTATGATGTTGCTTATTTGAACCAAAAGAAAATTTGGTTATCAAATACACCACATGTTTTGACTGAAACTACGGCAGATCTTGCTTTTACTCTATTATTAAGTGCAGCTAGAAAAGTACCATTTCTAGACCATTGGACCAAACAAGGCGAATGGAAAAGAACAGTTGGGCCACAGCAGTTTGGACTAGATGTTTTTGGGAAGACGCTAGGAATTATTGGGCTTGGTAATATTGGTGCTGCAATTGCACGTCGTGGTTTTTATGGTTTTAACATGAATATTGTTTACCATAATCGACGAGAAAAGCCTGAATTGGCCGAGCCATTGAATGCTCAATATTTAAGTTTGGATGAGTTGTTACAACAGTCTGATTTTGTAGTGACAGCAGTTGATTTAAATACTGACTCTAAAGCTTTAATGGGTAAAGCTCAATTTGAACTTATGCAAAAGCACGCAATTTTTGTCAATATTGCGCGTGGTTCAGTGATCGATGAGCAGGCGCTTATTGAGGCTTTGCAGAATGAAGTTATTTTTGCTGCTGGTCTTGATGTATATGAAAAAGAGCCTTTGCAAGATTCGGCACTCTTCAAATTACCAAATGTTGTTACCTTGCCTCATGTAGGTTCTGCTACAGCTGAAACTCGCAAAAAAATGGCAAACTTAGCTTATAAGAACTTGGTAGAAGCATTGGAAGATAAAACTCCAAGATATTTAGTGAACCCTAATTTTGCATAAAAATTGAATAACACTTCATTGCAAATATAGTCTATTTTCAATGTTATAGTGAAAGCCTATTGATATGATGCAAGATAATTCAAGCATTGTATGAATGGGCTTTTTTGTTGGTCTAATTTTTAATAGAGAAGAACTTTTGAAATTTTTGCCAGTTATTTTAAGTTTGGCTTTTATAACAAATGCCTCTTATGCCGATCCTTTTGATTCCAAACCAGCTTCTGGGCAAGTTGAAATTCCGAATATTGGTAGTGGAATAGGATTGCTTGACCAGCAAAAAGAAAAATTTATTGGTGAAAAAGTTTTTCGTGAAGTTCATAAGCAAATGCCAGTCATACAGGATGTATGGCTGGAAGATCAGTTTTTTCAAGTCTTCTCTAATATTTTGGGTCAAACCCAGCTTGGGCAACCTATTGGTCTAGTTGTAATTAAAGATCCTCAAATTAACGCATTTGCTGTCCCAGGTGGGCTATTTGCATTAAATACTGGCCTTATTTCATCTGCTCGCAATATTGATGAGATTGCTGGTGTGATGGCACACGAAATTGCTCACGTTTCTCAAAGGCACTTTAGTCGTTCAGAAGAAGCCTTTAAAGGGCAAGCACTCTTAAGTTTGGCTGGTTTGCTGGCAGGCGTAGCTTTGGCTGCTCAGGCGGGTGGAGATGCAGGGGCGGCAGTCATGTTAGGTACACAAGCTGCACTTTTGGATAAGCAGCTTACCTATAGCCGTAATCAAGAGCGTGAAGCCGATCGCATCGGAATGCAATACATGTATGCCGCGGGTTATAACCCGCAAAGTATGGCGGATTATTTTGAAACAATGCATAGGGCAACTAGCCATGTAAGTTTTCTGCCGGATTTTTGGCTTACCCATCCTTTAACGACTGAGCGTATGAGTGAGGCTCGTCTAAGAGCTAATCAAATGCCTCGTGTTAAAAGTCGAATATATGATGTCGATTTTGAAATTTTAAAATGGTACACCATGGTGGTTGCTGGAGAAGCTACAGAAAATCAGCTTCAAAGTTTAGCCTCGCAAAAAAATCTGGCAGGGTTATTGGCGTTGTCTGCATTTTATTTAAAACAAGGTGATTATACGCAAGCTCAAACAACCTTAGATCAAGTAAAATCTAGTGGTAAGCCGCTTGTTTCTTTAATTCAAACAGATATTTATTTGGGGCAAAATAAACTTGATCAGGCCTATAATTCTATTGCACCATTGCAAATGACCATGCCTGAAAATAAAGCGTTTAGCTATAAGTTGGCTGAGGTTTTGTTACGTCAGGGGAAATATTCGCAAGTACAGACACTTGTTCAGCGTTTTATTAATAAAAATGCCCGAGATATTCAAGGCTGGCAACTATTACAGCAAGCCGCTAATTTAGATAAAGAGTCGCCTTTAAGGGCGGTAAATGTGTTGCGCTATCGAGCAGAAGCACAATTTTGGTCTGGTAGTGAAGAAAATGCAATTAAATCGATGTTACATGCACAGCGACTTGCAAAAGACAATCATGCAATGTCTGCTAAAATAGATAGCCGCTTAAAGCAAATGCAAGATGAACGACGAATGAAAATTTAGGACGTGTAGAGTAATCTTGTGATTTTCGCAGACACGAATTTACTTAAACTGACAAGTAACTGAAAGCTTGATCTAAGAATGTATAAGGAAAGAGGAGGGAATTAAGCTAACTTAGCTTTAATTTTTGCTGAAACTTGAGCAGGATCGGCACGCCCGGCTATGATCGGACGTAGAGAATTCATCACCTTACCCATATCTTTCATGCTAGTTGCTTCTTGAGCAGCAATCGTTTGCTCAATGATAGAATCAAGCTCTTCCTCAGTCATAGCTTCTGGTAGAAACTGGGAAATAATCTCAGCTTCGGCTTGTTCTTTACTAGCTAAATCATCACGACCAGCACCTTCAAAGGCTTTGATCGATTCTTTACGTTGTTTAATTTGCTTTTCAATGACCGCAAGAACCTGAGCGTCGCCAAGCTCTATGCGCTCATCAACTTCGATTTGCTTAATTGCTGCTTGTAGACTACGCAAAACCGTCACTGTTGCCATATCTTTGGCACGCATAGAAGTTTTTAATGCATCAGTAATTTGGTCTTTTAAAGTAGTCATAATTTCAGCAGTCAATCACAAATTAATTAGTAAAGGCGAGTAGTACGTACAGATTCGCGAGCCAATTTCTTTTGGTAGCGTTTAACTGCAGCAGCTTTTTTGCGCTTACGTTCTTGAGTTGGTTTTTCGTAGAATTCGCGCTTACGAACGTCAGCTAAAACACCAGCTTTTTCGCATGAACGTTTGAAACGACGGATAGCTACGTCAACTGGTTCGCCTTCTTTCAACTTAACTTGTGGCATGTAAAATCCTCTAGATTATGGATAAGATCAGGCACACCATTGCGCCGGATCACAAGTGAAGGTCAGTATTTTACTCATTTACAACTCATATCACAAGTCTATAATAGCGATTGCAATATTTTGACTCATATAAAAGGCAGTTTTGATGATTGTTTTAGGCTTAGAAACTTCTTGTGATGAAACAGGGTTGGCACTTTATGATAGCGAACTCGGCTTGCGGGGACAGGTTCTTTATAGCCAGATAAAACTTCATGCTGAATATGGTGGGGTGGTTCCAGAGTTGGCTTCTCGTGACCATGTTCGTAAGCTTATTCCTTTAATGAATCAATTGCTTGAACAAAGTGGTGTAACGAAACAAGAGATTGATGCAGTTGCTTATACGCGTGGCCCAGGTTTAATGGGAGCATTAATGACAGGTGCATTATTTGGAAGAGCTTTAGCTTTTTCTTTGAATAAGCCTGCGATTGGTGTTCACCATATGGAAGGTCATATGTTGGCTCCATTACTTTCAAGTCAGCCACCCGAATTTCCATTTGTAGCATTGCTTGTTTCAGGTGGTCATACACAATTGATGGCTGCCCATGCAATTGGTCAATATGAACTCTTAGGTGAGTCTATTGATGATGCTGCTGGTGAAGCTTTCGATAAAGTTGCGAAAATGATGAGCTTGCCATATCCGGGTGGGCCAAATATCGCAAAACTTGCGCTATCTGGTGATCCTTTAGCATTTGAATTTCCACGACCAATGCTTCATCAAGGCCTAGACTTTTCTTTTAGTGGTTTAAAAACAGCCGTTTCTGTGCAATTGAAAAAATTGAATGGTGAAAACAGAGATGCTGATATAGCTGCTTCATTCCAAGAAGCAATTGTAGATACCTTGGTGAAAAAATCGGTAAAAGCTTTAAAGCAAACTGGGCTTAAGCGTTTAGTGATTGCTGGTGGGGTAAGTGCAAATTTACGATTACGCGAACAGTTAGAAACTTCCTTAGCGAAAATTAAAGCGCAGGTTTACTATGCAGAACCTGCTTTATGTACAGATAATGGTGCAATGATTGCATTTGCAGGATATCAGCGCTTAAAAGCAGGCCAACATGATGGCTTGGCTGTTACGACTACACCACGTTGGCCAATGACTGAACTTACTATTCCTGAATAAAATTATTTATCTGCAAAGGCTTGTTGGTTTTCAATATCTATATATTCGATATAACCACGGCCTTGCACTTCATTGCCAAAATAATGACCAGTAAATATATAACTACTTGCATAACCTTGCCCATGACTATAGCGGAATGGGCAGTCAATTTCTGCCTGAATATTTAAAATAATTTGCTTTGCTTCATTTCTAGCAATCCAAGAAAAGTATTTGGGAAGTCGCATGTTCTTGCCCGTTGGAGAAATGAAGTCATCAATTTGATATGAAATAATATCAAAGCTGACATCTGTATAAATTTCAGGTGGCCGATCAAGATGTCTAATATGCAATGTATAAGTTACTGTTTGACCCGCAATATCTGCTTTGGTTAGCAGAAGTTGAGTATTTTCATTCAAATTAATGATTTGATAAGTGAAAAAATCAAGCGGTAATTTATGGTTTTCAGGGATAAGTTGATTTGTGAATGAGTGGGGGCCAACTGCTCGGGCATATTCGTAAGTGCAAAGTCCTTCGCTTTCAATGTATTTATCTTGATAGTTTAAAAAACCTTTAAATTTGGCTAATAAACTCAAATGATCATAAACAGGCGTTTTTACAAACCATGAAACATGTGAGGTCACATCAATATCAAAGTCAAAATCTAGACCTTCATAATGTCCATTAATATGAATTTTAGGGAATTTTCCTTGAATTGAAATTTCCTGACCAAGTTCGATTAAGCTTCCATTTTCATTAATTTTTGTATCTTTAGGAATGATATAAGCCTTAAGCAAAGCTTTCTCTAAAGCCGCTGTACTTGAAAAGAAAGTCGCTGTTTTTCTGGGATTGCCAACAATAATGTCATCGTGATCAAAAGCAAGTGCACCAGGTGTGCCTAATAAAATCATAATATTTAAATAGCGATGCGGTTCTGGCAAAAGGGGAAAAAAGATGCCGTAATGAGTCCAGCTATAATATTTTTCGTCAACACGTGGGCGAATGATATGAGATTGAGTAAAAGGAAGCGTTGAATATTTTTTTGCTTGGTCTAAAAAGCCTTGTGCGAATAACAAACTTTTAGTAATAGTTTTGCTTGCGATAGAAAATTTTGGCAATTGTTTTTTCATATATAAACCTGAAAGAGGGCGATCTTGGTTTTAGGTTATGAAAAACAACTGCCAAAGCTAAGCGGTTTACAGGCCAAAGCTAAGGCTTTGTGGGACATTTTATTTAACTGTTAGACAACTCTTTTAAAGCATTTAAACCAATCCAATGCTTAGAAAATTGATAAGCTGCACGACCAGAGCGCTGACCACGCATTTGACACCAACGTAAACTCTCAGCACGAACTTCATCATTAAAAGGCATGTTTGCTTTATCAAGATAATGTTCTACGATTTCTAAATATAAATTTTGATCCATTGGATAAAAAGATAACCATAAGCCAAAACGGTCTGATAGAGAGATCTTTTCTTCAATCGCTTCTTGCGGATGTAGTTCGGTATATTGAGGTACATCAACCTTAGTTACAGGTGTGTTTTCGTGCATGAACTCAGGTAACAAGTGACGGCGGTTACTGGTCGCATAAATAATAAAATTTGTTGAACCAGATTGTAATGAACCATCTAATACACTTTTTAGACTACGATAATTTTCATCTTCAGCATTAAAAGCTAAGTCATCACAGTAGACAATATACTTTTCAGAGCGGTTTTGAATGATTTTTTGAATTTTAGGTAGGTCTGCTAAATCATCACGCTCAATTTCAATTAAACGTAGTCCTTGAGGCGCATATTCAGTGAGTAAAGCGCGCACTATAGAGGATTTACCTGTACCGCGTGATCCCGTTAACAGTACATCATTTGCAGGTAAGCCATTTAAAAACTGCAAAGTATTTTGAATGATTTTTTCTTTTTGACGTTCGATGCCTTTTAAGTCATCAAGATAAATATTCTTAGGCGTATAAATGGCTTTAAGTTGCTGGTTTTCCCATCTAAAAGCTGGTGCAGTGAAATCAGTTTCTTGTTTCGGTTCTGGTAAAACCTGCTGTAACTGATTTAATACAAGTGATAAGGTTTGAACTAAATTGTCGGGTAAATCAATGGTAGCCATGGTTAATCAATCATGTTAAACAGTAATTTACTAGGATACTAACACCGAAATTTGCAAGCTGACAAAAAAGATACTGCCAATCTAGTTTATCTGTTTTGCAATTGATTGAAATGTTCAGACCGCGCATAGTGTTGTCATGTCTATTCAGTAAAATCATCTGTGAAGATGAGGACGAAATATGTTTGAAAAAATACGAAGTGATATGAATCCGCATCAGGCTTACCGTATCAAAAAATTACAACGTCAATTAGACATGGCTGAATCTTATGAAGAGTGGAAGTCTTTTGCATTAAAACTGGATGAAGAAACAGGTGCACAAGAGTGGAAGTTCGATAATAGTTCACCTTATTTTGATGCTGAGCTCATTTCTTATCGTTACACCTTACTGAAAAGATATCGTCAGCAACATCGTACTTTAGATTTGATTTATCTTTTAAAAGAAGGACTAACTTACGATATTGCAAATATTGGTCACCCTATGTTGTTTGCTGCAACGCATGTAGGTACAAAAAAGTTAATTGAAGATTATATTGAAGAAGTCAGCCAAAGCTTGGCTTACATTGCTTCTAGTGAATGTATTACCTTTCAAAGAAAAGAAAAAATCGAGTTTTTTGAAAATTGTGAAAAAGCATATGGGCAACCCGCGCTTATGTTTTCGGGTGGTGCAACTTTAGGTCTTTTTCATACAGGTGTATGTAAGGCTTTAATTGAACAAGACTTAATGCCCAAAGTCCTCTCTGGTTCAAGTGCTGGCGCCATTATGACAGGCATGCTTGGAACTTCTGCCAGTGAAGATGTTCAAAACTTGTTAAATGGCGAGCAATTTTTTAGTGATGCGTTTCATTTTAGAAAACTTCGTGAACTTATAAAAGGGAATGGGGGCATTGCGGATGTCCACTATTTGAAAAAATTCCTTATCGAAAACTTAGGCGATTTGACTTTTGAAGAGGCATTTAAAAAATCGGGTTTAAATATTAATGTGGCCGTTGCACCATACGATGCAACAGAAAACCCGCGAATTATGAATGCAATTATGACACCCAACGTTTTGGTTTGGAGTGCTGTATTGGCTTCTTGTGCTGTGCCAGTTTTATTCCCCCCTGTGCGTTTAACCAGTAAGCGCTATGATGGTGAACATACACCTTATATGGCAAATACAAAATGGGTGGATGGCAGTGTGCGCAGTGATTTTCCACAAGAAAGAATGGCTAGGCTTTATAATTTAAACTACACCATTGCCAGCCAAGTGAATCCGCATGTTGTGCCATTTATGCAAGATGATGCACACCGTTTCCGTAAAGATCTTTTAAGTTGGCCAGAACGAATTTTAAGACGCCAAGGTAAAGTTCTGTCTATGGGAGTAATGGACTTTACTCGTCAAAGACTCGGTGCTATTTCTCCAGTAAGAAGACTGCTTGATCATGGGTATGGGGTAATAGGGCAGCGCTACTATGGCGATGTCAATATTATTGCTAAATATGGTCTAAAACATTATGCCTATACGCTACAAAACCCTCGTCCGCATTTGTTTAAGCGTTTACAACGCGAAGGTGAGCGGGCGACTTGGCCGAAAATCTCTTCTATAGAAACTCATGCGCGTATTGGTAAAACAATTCAGCATTGTTTAGAAGTTCTACGTTTTGAAGAAAAGAGACAACAACCAGAGTCTTATTATGCTGAAGCATGATTTTGCTTCTCATATAGAAAACCTAAAATGTGTGACAAAACCTAAAAGTGCAGATTTAGGACGGCATCTATGGACATGTACTATAGATGCCCATCACTACTGGCTAAAATATCAAGTGCCGCACGTATATGCTCAAAATGAGCAAGATTTTTTGCATGAATTGCAATTTTATGAAGATATTCAGCATAAAAACGCAAATTGGCTTTTACCATTTAAAATAGTTGATGCCGACACTGTTTCCCAACTACAACAACATGAAGGGAAAATATTAATTTTGCCGCATACAGAAGATTGGTTTGATCGTTCCATTGCAAAGCAAAACTTAAAAGATATTTATGAGACAGTCTTTAGCGCACTTAAGGCTTTAACAGCGCTTCATGAGTTGGGATGGATTCATGGAGATATAAAAAGGGAACACTTTCGAAAGTTTGAGCAGCAACTCTATTTAATTGATTTTGAAAAAACACGGCTTATATCGAGTCCTGATTCAATCGTTGATGCTACCCCAAGATATATGGCTCCTGAACTGTTCCATGGAGCAAGTAAGAGTATACAAAGCGATTTATATGCTTTTGGAATTGTTTTATATGAATGGTTAAGCCAAATGCGTTTACAAGCAAATAGTTATCATTATTGGGCTGTATTGCATTGTCAAAATTTAGACATTCAGTTGCCTGATTCAGTTCAAGTTTTTTATCCTTTACTGGCGGGATTATTGCAAAAACAACAGAAAAATCGGTTTTCAAATGCATTTGAAGCGATAAATTGTTTAAAAGTACATTCAAACTTATAAAAATCATTGATCTAGTATCTGTATACAATTTACACGGTCAGTTTTTTTTAGAAAAAAAACACTTGTCACTGTTAGATCTTATCGCTAATATACACAGCCATCGGGGGCGTGGCGAAATTGGTAGACGCACTGGATTTAGGTTCCAGCGCCGCAAGGTGTAAGAGTTCGAGTCTCTTCGCCCCCACCACTTTAAGTTAAGGCTTAAAGTTGATTTGAATGTTAAGTCATTTAAATCTTGGAAGAGGATTGGTGTAATGGTA